>SLAT01000218.1 GCA_007126715.1 Roseinatronobacter sp. | reverse complement strand
CCGCAGGCGCCCACCCTCGCGCCAAGGCACAGGGGTTGGCTATGACACAACATACACCGCTCAGCGATATTCGTTTCGACCCCGAGTCCGAGGGCGCTGGCATCGATGCCGCCTTCATCGCGATTGAGGTGGCCCGCCTGCTGCATGAAGGGCAGGAAGCTGCCATTCGCGAATTTCTGGAAAGTCAGGAACTGGCCGATATCGCCGCCTTGATTGACGAGTTGGACGATGGCGATGATCTGGGCGTGTTACGTCTGCTGCCGCTGCATGATCAGGCCGAAATGCTGGGCTATCTGCGCCCGCGCGCGCAGGTCGATCTGGCAACCCGCATTCCGCGGCGTGAGTTGGTTGCCCTGATGACCGCCATGAGCCATGACGAACGCGCCGACCTGTTCAAGCAACTGGACGAAGAAGCGCAAGAAGCGATCCTGCCCGCCCTGTCCAAGGCCGAGCGTGAGGATTTGCGCCGCCTTGCCGCCTATGAGGAATGGACCGTCGGTTCGGTCATGACCTCGGATTACGCGGTTCTGAAACCGGATATGACCACCAGTCAGGCGATCGAGGCACTGCGCGCGCAGGCGATCGAGGCCGAGACGATCTATTACGCCTATATCATTGACGAAGCACGCGCCCTGATCGGGGTGGTCAGTCTGCGTGACCTGCTGACCGCGCGCCCCCGCCAGCTTGTGGGCGAGATCATGGACACGGAACCAGTCTGGGTCCGCGCCGATGACGAACAGGAAGAGGCCGCGCGCCTTGTTGCCCGCTATGACTTGCTGGCGTTGCCCGTGCTCGATAACAATGATCGCCTTGTTGGCATCGTGACCGCCGATGACGCGATGGACGTTACCGAAGAAGAGGTGACCGAGGACTTCTACAAGACCTCGATCGTGCAACCGCTGGAAATGTCGGTAGCCGATGCCTCTATCGCACTGCTCTATCGCGCCCGCATCTTCTGGCTGGTGTTGCTGGTTTTCGGCAATATCTTCTCCGGTGCAGGTATCGCCTATTTCGAAGACACGATTGCTGCGCATCTTTCCCTGTTGTTTTTCCTGCCGCTGCTGATTGCCTCTGGCGGCAATGCTGGCACGCAATCGGCCACGCTGATGGTGCGCGCGCTGGCGACAGGCGATGTGCGCCCGGCCGATTTTGGCCGCCTGCTGTCACGCGAAGTGCTGATTGCACTCGCGCTGGGCCTGACAATGGCGCTGGCCGTGTCACTGATCGGGGTCTGGCGGGGCGGGCCGGAAATCGCGCTGGTTGTTGCGCTGGCAATGGTCACGATCGTGTTGATGGGGGCGCTGATCGGCATGTGCCTGCCCTTCATCTTTGCCAAGATTGACCGCGACCCTGCCGCCGCATCTGGTCCGCTGGTGACATCCATCGCCGATGTGTTGGGGGTTATTATCTACTTCACCATCGCCGCCCGTTTGCTGGAACTTTGAGCGGCTTGCAATCCGGGGGGGGATTGGCTAACTGACCCACGCACGAAATGGTGGCACAAGGGGCAGGGTATGGATGCTATAGCAGAGCTTCGCGGCAAATATCTGGACCAGATTACCGCTGTCGCCGATATCGACGCGCTCGAAGCCGTAAGGCTGGCCGCCATGGGCAAAAAGGGCGAGATCAGTCTGAAAATGCGCGAGTTGGGCCAGATGGATGCCGAGGCGCGCCAGCGCGTCGGTCCCGCCCTCAATGGCCTGAAATCCGAGATTGATGCCGCACTCAAGGCACGCCGCGCCGGGCTGGAAGACGCGGTTCTCGATGCGCGACTACAGGCGGAATGGCTGGATGTCACATTGCCCGGCCGCCCCCGCCCGATGGGCACGATCCACCCCATCTCTCAGGTCATGGATGAATTGACGGCCATCTTCGCCGATATGGGCTTTGCTGTCGCCGAAGGCCCGCAGATCGAATCTGACTGGTATAACTTCGACGCACTCAACATCGCGCCGGAACATCCCGCACGTCAGGAACATGACACCTTCTTCATGCACCGCGCGGAAGGCGACAACCGCCCGCCCCATGTCCTGCGCACCCATACCAGCCCCGTGCAGATCCGCGCCATGCAGGATCAGGGCGCGCCGATCCGCGTGATCGCGCCGGGCCGCGTCTACCGCATGGATATGGACCAGACCCATACGCCCATGTTCCATCAGGTCGAAGGTCTGGCGATAGACCGCGACATCTCGATGGCGCAACTGAAATGGACGCTAGAAGAATTCTGCCGCGCCTTTTTCGAGGTGGACGAGGTCGAGTTGCGCTTCCGTGCCTCGCATTTCCCCTTCACCGAACCCTCCGCCGAGGTGGATATCCGTTGCTCTTGGGAAGGCGGCCAACTCAAGATCGGTGAGGGCAAGGACTGGCTTGAAATCCTCGGCTCGGGCATGGTGCATCCGCAAGTGCTGCGTGCAGGCGGGATTGATCCCGATCAATGGCAGGGCTTTGCTTTTGGCTTGGGAATTGACCGGATCGCGATGCTGAAATACGGCATCCCCGATCTGCGCGCGTTTTTCGAATCCGACCTGCGCTGGCTGCGCCATTACGGTTTCGCAGCACTAGATCAACCAGCTTTGGCCGCAGGGCTCAGCCGCTGATCCTTTCACTCTTGCCCAAATATCCACGGGGTTTCTCAAGGGGGGCGTGGCCCCCTTGAGGCGGGTAGTTTGAAGGGCGGCAGCCCTTCAAGCCCCCCCAATGAAAAAGCCCCCGCCAAAGCAGGGGCCTTATCTATTCCAGTCACACAGGATTACATGCTGTAATACATGGCATATTCAATGGGGTGCGGGGTATGCTCGTAGGCATAGACCTCTTCCCATTTCAGGTCGATATAGGCCAGGATCTGGTCTTTGGTGAACACGTCACCGGCCAAAAGGAAGTCGTGATCCGCCGCAAGCGATTCCAGCGCTTCGCGCAAGGATGCGCAAACGGTTGGGATGCCTTCCAGTTCCTCTGGTGGCAGGTCGTACAAATCCTTGTCCGATGCAGGGCCCGGATCAATCTTGTTCTTGATCCCGTCAAGCCCAGCCATAAGCAACGCCGAGAATGCGAGATAGGGGTTGGCAACCGGGTCAGGGAAGCGGGCTTCAACACGCTTTGCCTTGGGGCTTTCTGTCCACGGAATACGAATGCAGCCAGAGCGGTTGCGGGCCGAATAGGCACGCAGCACGGGCGCTTCAAAACCGGGGATCAAGCGCTTGTAGCTGTTGGTAGACGGGTTGGTAAAGGCATTCAGCGACTTGGCGTGCTTCAGAATACCGCCGATGAAATACAGCGCCTCTTGGCTTAGATCAGCGTATTTGTCTCCTGCAAACAGGGGCTTGCCATCTTTCCAGATCGACATGTTCACATGCATGCCGGTGCCATTGTCACCTTTGACAGGCTTGGGCATGAAGGTTGCCGTCTTGCCGTAAGCGTCGGCCACATTGCGCACGACATATTTGTATTTCATGATCTCGTCAGCCTGCTTGGTCAACGAGCTGAAGATAAGTCCAAGTTCATGCTGGGCAGAGGCCACTTCGGTGTGGTGCTTGTCGACCTTCATGCCCATGTCTTTCATGGTCGTCAGCATTTCCGAACGCATGTCCTGATTGGCATCCATCGGGTTCATTGCGAAATAGTGACCCTTGACGCCGGGACGATGGCCCATATTGCCAGTGTCATAGTCGCTATCGGTGTTCCATGCGGCTTCTTCGGAATCCACCTCGAAGCTGACCTTGTTGATCTTGTCGCTGAACTTGACGTTGTCGAAAACAAAGAATTCGGCTTCCGGCCCAAAATAGGACACATCGCCAATCCCGGTCGATTTCAGATAGGCTTCTGCCTTCTCCGCAGTGCCGCGCGGGTCGCGCTCATACGGTTCGTTCGTGTCCGGCTCAACAATCGACGCATGGATCGCGAGAGTTTTCTCTGCGTAGAAAGGGTCGATATAGACCGAGTCCAGATCGAAAACCAGTTTCATGTCAGATGCTTCGATCCCTTTCCATCCGGGAACGGAAGAGCCGTCGAACATGAAGCCTTCTTCAAGAAAATCCTCATCAACCAGATCATTGATGATCGTCACGTGCAGCATACGGCCGCGTGGGTCGACGAAGCGGATGTCCAGATAGGCAACATCTTCGTCTTTCATCAGTTTGAGAACGTCAGCAGAACTCATGTTTCTTTCCTCTTGGTTTTGGAACTGTTTTCAGGGCAAATGCCCAGGAATTAAGGCTGATTACAGGGCGTCATCGCCACTTTCGCCAGTGCGGATGCGGATCGCCTGTTCGACGGTCGAGACGAAGATCTTGCCATCGCCAATCTTGTCTGTCCGAGCAGCAGCGACAATGGCCTCTACAGCGTCGTCCACCTGTTCGTCAGGCAGCACGACCTCGACCTTCACCTTGGGCAGAAAATCGACGACATATTCGGCCCCGCGATACAGTTCGGTGTGACCTTTTTGCCGTCCGAATCCCTTGACCTCGATGACAGACAGGCCCTGAACGCCAATGTCTTGCAGAGCTTCCTTCACCTCATCGAGCTTGAACGGCTTGATGATGGCCTCGATCTTCTTCATTCCCTCGCTCCCGCATTACTGCCAGCCGCATCGCCGGTCTGTCGCTTTCAGATCATTTCCATCTTGGCACGACAATCTGATAGGCTCATTGCTGCGAGTGTCACATCAAGGAAAAGACGAAACCGCATAAAAAATATGCAACAAGCACAAAAAAAACGCTGTTTTGAATCGACGGATAATTCAACATGACTGAAATTCTGACATCTGCACAAATGCGCGCCATTGAAGCGGCGCAAATCGAGTCGGGCAGGGTGACCGGGCTGGAATTGATGGAGCGTGCGGGGCACAGCGTTGTCGCGGCGATTCTTGCCCGGTGGCCGGAGCTTGAGCAAGGCACACATCGCCGTGCGGTCGTGCTATGTGGGCCGGGCAATAATGGTGGCGACGGCTTCGTGATCGCGCGGCTGCTCCATGAGCGCGGATGGCTGGTGGATATCTTTCTTTACGGCGATCCGCTGAAACTGCCCCCAGATGCGCGGCAGACATATGAACGTTGGAATGGGCGGATCTTGGCAGGCAAGGTGAAGCGGCTTTCAATGCCTGCGCCCACCAAAGACGAGGTGACAGCGCTTGATCTTGTCACCCGCACAACCATCGGCGCGGCTGGACCTCATCTGATCGTGGATGCGCTTTTTGGCACGGGGCTTACCCGGCCGATCACTTCCCTTGCCGCGATGCTTGAAGATATCCAGATCGACGAACCTGCGCATGCGGATGACGGGCTACCATATGTGGTTGCGGTGGATATTCCGTCGGGAGTCTGCGCTGATTCGGGCCGGATTCTGGGCGGTGCAAAGGGTATCGCGATAGGGGCGCATTTGACTGTGGCTTTTCACGCAAGGAAGCTGGGCCATGTGCTGGCCGAAGGACCAGCGCGGTGCGGCAAGGTCGTGGTGGCAGCGATTGGGCTGGAAGGTGATCCAAATCAGAACCGGCGCGCTCTGGCCGAGTTGCATGGCATTGATCTTGCCAAAGGGGGGGCGCAGTTAGGTCGAATGATCCCGGACTTGTTGAATGCCGACAGCCTGCACCCCAAGCTGGGGAAGTCTTCGGGTCACAAATACACCCACGGTCATGCCCTGATCCTAGCTGGGGGGGCTGGTCATGGTGGTGCAGCCCGGCTTGCGGCGCGGGGCGCGCTGCGGATCGGGGCGGGGCTTGTGACCGTGGGCTGCCCGCCCGAAGCGCTGTCCGAGAACGCCGCGCGGCTTGATGCGATTATGCTCAGCGCGCTGAATGACGCGGATGCGCTTGTGCATATGCTGAAGGATACGCGCATCAACACGCTTTGCCTTGGCCCCGGTTTGGGGTTGAGTGCGCGCGAGGCCGCGTTGGTCGCGTCTGCATTGCAATCGGGTCGTGCCACGGTGCTTGACGCCGATGCATTGACCCTTGTTGCAGATGATCCGGCGCTCTTTGCGGCCCTGCATGATCGCTGCGTGCTGACCCCGCATGCAGGAGAGTTCTCGCGCCTGTTTCCCGACCTTGCCGAGCGCCTGAACACCCCTGCAAACGATGGCCCCGCATATTCCAAGCTGGACGCCACCCGCGACGCTGCCGCCCGTGCGGGGTGCACGGTGCTATTCAAGGGGCCAGACACCGTTATCGCGGCCCCGGACGGGCGCGCGTCTATCAACGCCGCCATCGGTGACCGCGCTGCACCCTGGCTTGCCACAGCAGGATCAGGCGACGTTCTGGCGGGATGTGTTGCGGGCCTTTTGGCGCGTGGCTTCGCGCCTTTCTACGCCGCGGAAACCGCTGCCTATCTGCATGTCGAAGCTGCGATTGCCTTTGGACCCGGCCTTGTTGCCGAAGATCTGCCGGAACTCTTGCCAAAGGTTTTGCAACGCTTAGGCGTCTGAACCGCCGATCATTGTGGTGATGCCATCTGCCGTGATGATCGTGTCATCGTCGAAAGCAAGTTGGAACAATGTCACCGGGCAATCTGCGCGGTGCAAATTCACACCGTCAACCAGCCGTGCGGCCGGGCTGAGGGCGGGTGCCGAAAAAAGGATTTCCGTGCGCCAGTCGCAGACACCCAGCTTTTGTCCGCCGCCGACCACCAGCGCGCGGTCCAACCGACCGGGCGCAAGACCCAATCCAAATGCCGAAGGCTCGACCCGGACAACCTCTGCCGATTTTGCACGATATTTGCGGATGCTGCGCAATTCCACCATGCGGTTATGCGTATCCAGCAGCAGATCCCCTGCAACCAGCCGCGAGACAGCGCGCAGTCCAAAAATGGTGCGCACGACCGTTTCGCCAGCAAGCCCTTGCGGGCCCAGACAACGCGGCGCAGGTGTGATCCGGTTGATTGCCTTCAATGGCGGGGCAAGTGAAATGCTCTCTGTAAACATATTCGAATCTCCTTCCGAGCATCTTGCCGAGAAATTATGACGACAAGGTAAACGCGCAAAATTTAAATACTGTTTCTGTATCCACGACAATGCTGGAGGAATTGGGCAAGAACTGGGCATAAAAATGGCCTGAATACATGCTATCTCCGCGTTTTTACACTCGCATCCCTCTGGCAGATTTGATAGTGACTGCCACAGATGCGGGTGTGGCGAAATTGGCAGACGCACCAGATTTAGGTTCTGGCGCCGCAAGGCGTGGGGGTTCAAGTCCCTCCACCCGCACCATCTGGTAATCACATGAGTTAAGTCAGGTGTTGTGCCTTGAACGGGGCAATGCTTGGTTTTCCGGCGCAAATCCGGTCTGGCCGCGCAGAGCGTCCTGTGCAGGCTTGCCGCAATTCAGAAGATTTTCACTATGCACCAGCCCTGTGCGCTGTCTGAGCAAGGCCTTGAGCGCAGCATCGGCACTGCAAGAGGCGTGCCTGTTTCTAAAATGCCCACACCCCGAGAGCGGAGTGTGGGCATTTTTTAATCATACCAACTGATGCGTCAGTTGCGGTCCTTGTCGACCATTTTCGACGCGCCGATCCACGGCATCATCGCGCGCAGTTTCGCACCAACCTGCTCGATCTGGTGTTCGTCATTGATCCGGCGTGTCGCCTTGAAGAAGGGCTGGCCGACGGCGTTTTCCGCCATGAAGTCGCGCACGAATTTGCCCTGCTGAATGTCGGTCAGAACCGCTTTCATCCGCGCCTTCGTCTCATCATAAGGCAGAATGCGCGGGCCGCTGACATACTCGCCATACTCGGCCGTGTTGCTGATCGAATAGTTCATGTTGGCGATGCCGCCTTCATAGATCAGGTCCACAATCAGCTTCACTTCATGCAGGCATTCGAAATAGGCCATTTCCGGCTCGTATCCCGCCTCGACCAGCGTCTCGAAGCCCATGCGGATCAGCTCGACCAGACCACCGCACAACACAGCCTGTTCCCCGAAAAGGTCGGTTTCGCATTCCTGACGGAAATTCGTCTCGATAATGCCCGAGCGCCCGCCCCCAATCGCCGAGCAATAGGACAGGCCGATTTCCATCGCCTTGCCGGTCGCGTCCTGATGCACTGCCACCAGACAGGGCACGCCGCCGCCTTTGGTGTATTCGCCGCGCACCGTGTGGCCGGGGCCTTTGGGCGCCATCATGATCACATCGACACCGGGTTTCGGCTCGATCAGGCCGAAATGCACATTCAACCCGTGGGCGAAGGCAATCGCCGCACCGTCGCGCAGGTTGTCATGCACATATTTCTTGTAAGTTTCGGCCTGCAATTCATCAGGCATGGTGAACATGATCAGGTCACACCAGGCCGCAGCCTCTGCAATGCCCATGACCTTCAGGCCCTCGGCTTCGCATTTCTTGGCGCTGGCCGAGCCTTCGCGCAGGGCAACAACAACATTCTTGGCACCCGAATCGCGCAGGTTCAGCGCATGGGCATGTCCCTGGCTGCCATAGCCCAGAATTGCCACTTTCTTGTCCTTGATCAGGTTCACATCGCAATCGCGATCATAATAGACGCGCATCTGTCGTCCCTCCTTGGTTAAACATCATGCGGCGCAGTATAGGGAAACAGGACTACTATTTGTTTCAATTCTCGCGTCTTTATGCAATATATCGCAGTATCTATTCGTTGATTAGAAAATAATGAAAGAAACATGCAGATAGATGATGCAGACAGACGCCTCTTGCGCCAACTTATGGCCGCACCAAATGCCAGCACCGCCCAGTTGGCTGATCGCGCGGGCCTGACCGAGGCAACCTGCTGGCGTCGCCTTGAGCGGCTGCGCGCGCGCCCTCATGCGACCCGCAGCGCCTGTGGAAAGCGCGATGAGTATTTTAAGCAAGAAAATGGTCATATCGGCAGGCCTGCGTCAGATTTGAT
>SLAT01000043.1 GCA_007126715.1 Roseinatronobacter sp. | reverse complement strand
TGCCCTCTGACCTGTTTGCCCCGCCCGACCGGCCCTGCCCCTTCGCCCCCGCACAAGTGGGCCGGGCATGTCGGGGCACCCATTTTCCCGATTCCCTGCGCGAGGCTGACATGACCCTGACCGAGATCACTCCCATTCCCTTGGCCGCGTTACCCTTGGCCGAATTGCGCGACCACCTGCGCCTGTCGTCAGGCTTTGCCGATGACGCCACACAAGACGGATTGTTGGAACAGTATCTGCGCGCGGCAATCGCCACGGTTGAAGGGCGGGTTGCGCGGTCCTTGTTCTTGCGTGGCTACAGCCTGCGCCTGTCGCGTTGGCGCGATGGCTATGCCCAAGTGCTGCCTGTGGCGCCTGTAACCGCGTTGCAAAGCGTGACCATGCTGGATACCAGCGGTGCGCAAACGCTGGTCGATCCTGCGCGCTACCGGCTGGATGCCGATGGCGCGCGTCCGCGACTGGAGGCTGCGGGCACTGCATTGCCGGGCATTCCGACGGGCGGGGCGGTGGTGGTCGACTTCTCGGCCGGGTTCGGTGCGGAGTGGTCCGACATCCCGGCCGATCTGCGCCAAGCCGTCCTGCTTTTGGCCGCGCAATATTACGAGGGGCGCGAAGCGGGGGGCAGCACCGATCTGGGCTTTGGCGTGCGCGCGCTTCTGGAACGCTGGCGCGATCTGCGCCTTGGGGGGCGGGTATGAGCGGCGCGCCCAACCTGACGCGCGCGCTGGTGCTGGAAACCCCTGTCGTCACACCCGATGGCGCGGGCGGGTTCGTGACGCAGTGGCAGGCGCTTGGCACGCTCTGGGCCGAAATCCGGGCCGGGGCAGGGCGCGAACGTTTTGCCAGCCTTGGCCCGTCCGGCGAGGTGCGGCTGCGCATTCTGGTGCGCGCCGCGCCGCATGGCTCTGACCGTCGCCCGCGCCCGGATCAGCGCCTGATTGAGGGGGCAAGGATTTTCCGAATTCTGGCCGTGGCAGAGGCCGATGCGCAGGGCCGCTATCTGATCTGCACCGCGCAAGAGGAGTTGCCCGCATGAGCTATGTGATTGCCCCCGCCCTGCAATCGGCCATTTTCCAGTATCTCGCCGCTGACGGCGCGTTGTCTGTGCAAATTGGCGGCGCGCTTTATGACGCAATCCCACCCGCGACCCCACCGGCAACTTATGCGCTGCTGGGTGTGGAAGACGCCATCGACCGCTCTGACACATCAGGCCAGGGGGCCGAGCACCGGTTGACGATTTCGGTCGTGACCAATGCGACCGGATTTCTAGCCGCCAAACAGGTGGCCGCGCGGATTTGCGAGTTGCTGGAGGCACCAAACCTGACCCTCTCGCGTGGGCGGTTGGTGGGCATATGGTTTGACCGTGCCGAGGCGCGCAAGATCGAGGGCGACCAGACCCGCCGCATTGACCTGCGTTTTCGTGCGCGGGTCGAGGATAACTGAGTTTCACGAATTAGGAGGGTGGCCCGATGGGTGCACAGAATGGCAAGGACTTGCTGGTAAAGGTCGATATGACAGGTGATGCGCAGTTCGAGACTGTCGCGGGGCTACGCGCCACGCGCATCAGTTTCAACGCGGAAACAGTCGATGTCACGTCGCTGTCATCCGCGGGCGGGTGGCGCGAATTGCTGGGGGGTGCTGGGGTCAAATCTGCCGCCATTTCCGGCGCGGGTGTGTTTCGCGATGCGGGTACGGATGAACGCGCGCGCGCCATTTTCTTCAATGGCGAAACCCCGGATTTTCAGATCATCATTCCCGATTTCGGCATTATCGAAGGGGCCTTCATGATCTCTGGGCTGGATTATGCAGGCAGCCATAACGGCGAGGCGACTTTTGAATTGTCGCTGGCCTCGGCCGGGCAGCTTAGCTTTGTCGCGGATTGATCCATGAGCAACCCTTACGCAGGTGAAGTGACACTGGTGATTGACGGCCAGCCGCATGTGCTGCGCCTGACGCTTGGCGCGCTGGCCGAGTTGGAAACGGCGCTGGGCGAGGACACGCTTCTGGCGCTGGTCGAGCGGTTTGAGCAGGGGCGCTTTTCTGCGCGCGACGTGCTGGCGCTGATCGTGGCGGGCTTGCGGGGGGGGGCTGGCAGGGTCGGGCATCCGAATTGACCGGAGCCGAGATTGAGGGGGGCTTGCAAGGTGCGGCACGGATTGCCGCGCAACTGCTTGCGCGCGCCTTCACCCCGCCCGCATGAGTGCGCTTGACTGGCCCGCGCTGATGCGCCTTGGCCTGCGCGACCTGCGCCTGCGCCCGCGCGATTTCTGGGCGCTGACCCCGGCTGAATTGATGATCATGGCCGGGCTGGAGGGCGCGCCCGGCCCCCTGACCCGCACGCGGCTGAACGAGTTGGCCGCGCGCTACCCTGACACGGTGAAAGGCACTCAGAATGACCAATCTCAGCGATCTTGAGGCGCAGATTTCCGCGCTGGAGCACCGCCTTGGCCAGACCACAGGACTGGTTGCCGAATTTGACAGCGAACTGGCGGGGCTGGGGCGCAACCTGACCTTTACAGGGCGCGAGGTCGAGGGCCTGTCGCGCAGCTTCTCAACGGGGTTGCGGCGGGCCTTTGATGGTGTGGTCTTTGACGGAATGCGTATGCAGGACGCGTTGCGCGGCATTGCCCAGACCATGACGACCAGCGTTTATAACACTGCCATGAAGCCCGTGCAGAACGCCTTTGGCAGCCTTCTGGCGCAAGGGGTATCCGGCGCGATGGGGGCGATCATGCCCTTTGCCAAGGGCGGTGTCATTTCTCAGGCCACGGCATTCCACATGCGCGGTGGTACCACGGGGCTGATGGGCGAGGCGGGGCCAGAGGCGATCATGCCGCTGTCACGCGGTCCTGACGGGCGTTTGGGGGTGCGCGCTGCGGGGCAGGGGCAGGCGGTGAATGTGACCTTCAATGTCTCGACCCCCGATGTCGCGGGGTTCCAGCGCTCGCAAACCCAGATTGCCGCACAAATGAGCCGCCTTCTGGCGCAGGGCAACCGTAACCGCTGACAGGGACACAAAATGGCATTTCACGAGATTCGCTTTCCCGCCAATATGAGCTTTGGCGCACTTGGCGGGCCAGAACGGCGCACCGAGATTGTTGAACTGGCAAATGGCTTTGAAGAACGCAACACGCCCTGGGCAGGGTCGCGCAGGCGCTATGATGCGGGTATGGGCCTCCGCGCTCTGGATGATCTGGAAGCGATGGTTGCGTTTTTCGAGGCGCGCGAGGGCATGCTGCATGCGTTTCGCTGGAAAGATTGGGGCGATTACCGCTCGGCCCCGGCATCTGGCCCGATCACGGCATTCGATCAGCTTCTGGGGCTTGGTGATGGCACCAATCGTGTGTTTCAACTGCGCAAGGCGTACCGCTCCGGGGCGCAGACCATCTGGCGCGAGATTGTGAAACCTGTGGCCGGTTCGGTTCTGGTGGCAATCGGGCGCGATGCGTTGACGCTTGGCGTGGATTACGAGGTCGATGCAACCTCGGGCCAGATCAGCCTTGCGCGTCCGCCCGATGCGGGTGCCGAAGTGCAGGCGGGTTTTGAATTCGATGTACCGGTGCGGTTTGATACGGATCTGATCCAGATATCAGTGGCTAGCTTCAAGGCGGGCGAGTTGCCCAAGGTGCCTGTGGTCGAGGTGCGCATATGAGCCTTGACGCGCATCTTGCCACCGGGACCACCACCATTGCCCGTGCATGGGCGCTGACGCGCGCCGATGGGAAAACACTGGGCTTTACCGACCATGACAGGGATCTGGAATTCGAGGATGTCCGCTTTCGTGCCGATGCGGGCCTGAGCGCGCGCGCGCTGGAGCAGGTGACCGGTCTGGCCGTCGATAACTCTGAAGCGTTCGGCGCCTTGCGTGATGCGGGCCTGACCGAGGCCGACATCATGGCCGGTCGCTATGATGGCGCAGCCCTGCGCATATGGGAGGTGAACTGGGCCGATGTCACTCTGCGCCGCATGATCTTTCGCGGAACTCTGGGCGAGATCACACGCACGGGCGGTGCTTTTCGCGCCGAGTTGCGCGGGCTGTCAGAACCCTTGGGCCAGCAGGATGGGCGGGTCTATCATGCGGGCTGCGCCGCGGTTCTGGGGGATGGGGCGTGCAAATTCGACCTTTCGACACCGGGGTATTTCGCGGAAATGCCCGTTCTTACGGTGCAAGAGGGGCAGGATTTCGGCTTTGCCAACCTGAGTGATGTTGCGCAGGGTTGGTTCGCGCATGGGCGCTTGAGCGTGCTGACGGGGCAGGCGGCGGGGCTGGTCGGGCACATCCGCCAAGACCGCATGAAAGATGGCACGCGCTACATTTCGCTGTGGCAATCCCTTCGCGCGCCCCTTGCCCCCGGTGATCTGGTCCGGCTGGAGGTGGGGTGCGACAAGCAGGTTGAAACCTGTCGTGTCAAATTCGCCAATCTGCTGAATTTCAGGGGCTTTCCCCATATTCCGGGTGAAGATTGGATGATGGCCTATCCCAAGGCGGGCAAACGCAATGACGGCGGCGCGCGGCGCAGATGAGCGGGCAGGCCGAAATTGTAGCGCTGGCGCGGCTGTGGATCGGCACCCCCTATCACCACCGCGCGGCGTGCTGCGGCGCAGGCGCAGATTGCCTTGGCCTGATCCGTGGTATCTGGTGCGCCCGTTTCGGGGCAGAGCCGGAACCCTTGCCGCATTATTCCCCCAGTTGGGCCGAAGTTGGCGGGAAAGAACATTTGTTGCAGGCCCTGTCGCGCCATCTGCTGCCCGCATCCGTGCCCGAGGATGGGCAGGTTTTGCTGTTTCGCCTGCAAGCCGGTGCCGATGCCAAACATCTTGGCATCCAGTCCGGGGGCGGGGCCAGTTTCATTCATGCATGCCCGCGTGCAGGTGTGGTGCAAGCGCCGCTCTCTGCGCCTTGGGCGCGCCGTATCGTGGCGCGCTTCGCCTTTCCCCCCAAGCCCTTGAATTTGATGGAGTGACACATGGCTACCTTGGTGCTTTCTGCGGTGGGTGCAGCGGTCGGGTCCAGCTTTGGCGGGTCTGTCCTTGGCTTGTCGGGCATGGTGATCGGGCGCGCGGTCGGCGCGACGCTGGGGCGCGTCATTGACCAGCGGTTGATGGGAGGTGGCTCTCAGGTGATCGAGCATGGCCGTATGGATCGGCTGCGTATGACCGGGGCCAATGAGGGTGCGCCGGTGCCACGGATATGGGGCCGTGTGCGGCTGGGCGGGCAGGTCATCTGGTCCACCAACTTCCGCGAGCGGGTGCGCAAAAGTGGCGGCGGCGGTGGAAAACACGCGAAAAAGCCCAAAGTGCGCGAATACAGATATTCAATCTCGCTTGCGGTGGCGCTGTGCGAAGGGCCGATTCTCGGGATCGGGCGTATCTGGGCGGATGGGCAGGAGATTGCCGCTGCGGACCTGAACCTGCGTTTGTATCACGGTGGCGAGGACCAGCTTCCTGACCCGCTGCTAGAGGCTGTGGAGGGGGCGGGGAACGTGCCTGCCTATAGGGGCATCGCCTATGTCGTGATCGAGAATATGCGGCTGGGCGAGTTTGGTAACCGCGTTCCGCAACTGAGTTTCGAGGTCATTCGCAACACGATGGGTGATCGCCCTCAAAGCCTGTCGGATCACGTGCAGGCCGTGGCCCTGATGCCCGGATCTGGCGATTTTGTGCTGTCTGCAAGCCCGGTCTACACACGCGGTGCGTCAAGCTTTTTCGCATTTCTTGGTAATGCCGACAGGCAGGCAATGAATCTCAATTCGCCCACTGGCCAGACCGATCTGGCCACTTCGCTGGATGCGCTTTCGCAGGAATTGCCGAATGCCGCATCCAGCTTGTTGATCGTGTCATGGTTCGGGTCTGATCTGAGGGCCGGAACTTGCCAGATCATACCGAAGGTCGAGTATTCCAACCGCATCGCTGTTGGTCAGCCCTGGTCTGTGGCCGGGCGCTCTGCGTCGGCCACGCCTCAGGTTCCGCGCCTGAATGGCCGCCCTGTCTATGGGGGCACACCCTCTGATCGCTCTGTGTTGCAGGCCATCGCAGCGCTGAAGGCGCGTGGGCAGAAAGTCGTCTATTATCCGTTCATCCTGATGGAAATTCTGCCTGAGAATGGCCTGCCCGACCCTTGGTCGGACGCGCCCGATCAGCCGGTTTTGCCCTGGCGTGGGCGTATCACCAGCGCAAAAGCCCCCGGCCAGCCCGGCAGCCCCGATGGCACGGCACAGGCGCAGGCAGAAGTGGCCGCGTTCTTTGGCACGGCGCGAGCAAGCGATTTTTCGGTTTCGGGCAATTCGGTCAGCTATTCTGGCCCGTCCCTATGGCGCTACCGACGGTTCATCCTGCATCAGGCCGCGCTGTGCAAGGCGGCTGGCGGGGTGGATGCATTCTGCATCGGGTCCGAGATGCGGGGGCTGACGCAGATCCGGGGGGCGGGCAACAGCTTTCCCGCTTTTGCGGAACTGATCGCGCTGGCGGGCGAAGTGCGCATATTACTGGGGCCAGATGTCAAGCTGACCTATGCTGCCGACTGGTCGGAATATTTCGGCTACATCACCGCACAGGGCGACCGCTTCTTTCATCTCGACGCGCTCTGGGCTGATGAAAACATCGATTTCATAGGTATCGACAATTACATGCCGCTGTCGGACTGGCGTGATGGTGTGGATCATCTGGATGCCGATTGGGGGGATGTGCATAATCTGGATTACCTGCGCGCCAATGTTGCGGGCGGCGAGGGGTATGACTGGTTCTACGCGTCAGATGCCGACCGCCGCGCGCAGAACCGCACACCGATTCTCGACAGCTCTGAGTGGCAGGAACACTGGATCTGGCGCTACAAGGATTTGCGCGGCTGGTGGGAGAATGACCATCACAACCGTGTCGATGGCATGCGCGCGACCGACCCGACTGCGTGGGTGCCGCGCTCCAAGCCGTTCTGGTTCACGGAATATGGCTGCGCAGCGATTGACCGGGGCACCAACCAGCCGAATGTGTTTCTGGACCCGAAATCCTCGGAATCCTTTGTGCCGTATTTCTCGCGCGGGTGGCGCGATGACGCGATCCAGATGCACTATGTGCGCGCTGTGAATGACTATTGGGCGAACCCGTCAAACAATCCGGTCTCGGAACTTTATGAAGGGCCGATGGTGGATATGTCGCGCGCGCATCTGTGGGCATGGGATGCGCGACCCTATCCGTGGTTTCCGGGCAATCAGGATCTTTGGTCGGACGGTGCCAACTGGGCGCGGGGGCATTGGATCAGCGGGCGCGCAACCGGCCAGCCGCTGGATGGTGTGATCGCCGAGATTTGCGCGCGTGCAGGCATTGCCGATGTAGATGTCACCCGCGTGCACGGGGTGGTGCGCGGTTTTGCGATGGCCTCGACCGAGGCACCACGCGCGATGTTGCAATCGCTTCTGCTAGCTTACGGCGTCGAGGCGGTCGAGCGCGAAGGGCGGTTGATCTTCCAGATGCGCAACGGGCGGGCCAGCGCGCGGCTTGGGCCGGACGACCTGCTGCGCAATGACGGCGGTGATCTTGTGGTGATCCGCGCGTCAGAGGCCGAGGTCACAGGGCGTATGCGGCTGGGTTATGTCGAGGAGGGCGCAGATTACGAGATGCGGATCGCCGAGGTCGGGTTTCCTGATGAGGCGCAATGGGGCGCCTCTGGTGCTGACCTGCCGCTGGTGATGACCGAGGGCGAAGCCAGCCTGATTGCCGAACGCTGGTTGGCACAGGCGCGGGTGGCGCGCGACACGGCGCGGTTTCGGCTGCCCCCCTCGCGCAGTCTTGGGGCGGGCGATGTGGTCGCGCTGGATATGGGGGCGGGCGCTTCGCTGTGGCGGATTGACCGTGCGACCCTGTCGCTCGGGCGCGAGGTTGAGGCCACGCGCGTCGAGGATGCGGTATATGAATGGGGTGACACTGCGCGCACAGGTTCGGCGCTGATTCTGCCTCAACCACCTGTTCCGGTACAGCCGATCTTTCTGGACCTGCCTGTGATTGCGGGCGAAGAGCCAGCACAGAACCCGTGGATTGCAGTTGCCGCGCGGGCGTGGCCGGGACTGGTCGCTTTGCACCATCAACGTGGCACGGACGCGTTTGAGCTGGAAGCTGTGATCGCCGAGCCGGCCCATATTGGCATGACCGAGTCCCCTCTGATCGCTGCGGGACCGGGCCTTTGGGACCGTGGCCCGGCATTGCGGGTGCGCATGTTGTCGGGCCAGTTGGAAACTGTCTCTCCTGCCGCTGTGCTGGAAGGGGCCAATCTTATGGCAATCGGGGCGGGCGCCGACTGGGAGCTGTTCCAGTTTGCCGAGGCGGAGCTGATTGCGCCTGACCTGTATGATCTGCGCCTGCGTCTGCGCGGCCAGTACGGCACCGATGGGGTGATGCCGCCTGCCTGGGCGCCGGGGGCGGTTGTGGTCATGTTTGATCTGGCGCTGGAACAGATCGCACTGCCGCTTGATGCCTTGGGGCTGGAGCGCAGCTACCGGATCGGGCCTGCCAGCCGCCCGTTGCATGACCCCAGCTACACCGATGTCACGCAAAGTTTTCAGGGTGTCGGATTTCGCCCCTACCGTCCCGCACATCTGCGCGCGCGCCGCGACGGGATGGGGGACCTGCATATGTCCTGGATCCGGCGCACAAGGCGTGGGGGCGATGGTTGGGGCGCGCCGGATGCGCCGCTGTCGGAAGCGTTCGAGCGCTATGTTCTGAGGGTGCGCAAGGGCGGTGCGGTGCTGCGCGAGGTACAGTGTGATTTGCCCGGCTTCGTTTATTCTGCATCGGCGCAACAGCACGATCAGGTTGATGAGGGAAGCTTTGCGATAGAGGTGGCGCAAGTGTCGGATG
>SLAT01000180.1 GCA_007126715.1 Roseinatronobacter sp. | reverse complement strand
TTGCCCGTCAGCGCATTCAGATAGGCGGGCAATGTGGCCACCAGCGTCTTGCCTTCACCAGTCTTCATCTCGGCAATATTTCCGCGATGCAGGAAAATGCCGCCGATCAGCTGAACGTCAAAGGCGCGCAGGCCAAGCGCGCGGCGCGCCCCTTCGCGGCAATTGGCAAAAGCTTCGGGCAGCACGGCATCCAGCGTTTCGCCCTCTGCCACACGTTTTTTCAACTCTTCGGTTTTGGCGACAAGCTCCGCATCCGACATTGCCTGAAAGTCGGGCTCCAGTGCGTTGATCTGCGCGACCAGCGGGCGCACCGTCTTGACCTTGCGGTCATTTGACGTGCCAAAAACCTTCTTCGTGATCGCTACAAGACCCAGCATACGCCCTCTGCCTTTTTAATATCCAAAAGCGGTCAGATGCCCTGCCGCTAACCATTTCGTCATGGTCTGTCACCCGCGCCGGGGTTGTCGGCACGCGCAGGCTTCCATAGAAGGGCAGGTGAACCGCACGGCCCCCAAGCAGGCAGACCTTCCTGCGATGTAATGGGCGGCCCCAAAAGTGTCAACGATGCGCGCCCGTCGCGCCCTGCAAGGAGATGGAAATATGGTCGGAATTTCGCGATTCAGCGTGACCGTGGCTGCAATGATGGCCCTGAGCACCCCGGCATTGGCCCAAACAGAACCAACACGGGACACTGTGCTGGCAACTGTTAACGGCACCGAGATAACTGTGGGGCATCTGTTGGCCGCGCGTGACAGCCTGCCAGAGCAGTTTCGCGACATGCCCGGCGACTCCTTGTTCCAGCCGCTGGTCGAGCAGTTGATCGAGCAGACCGCCCTCATGCAGGAAGCCGAAGGCACATTGAGTGTGCGCGAACAGATCGCATTCGAGAACGAGCAGCGCGCATTCATTGCCAATGCGGCCCTGACACGCGCCGCGACGGCCGCCATCAGCGAAGAGAATGTCGAAGAGGCCTATACCGCTTTCGTGACAGAGTTTGACGGACGTGAACCGACCCCGGAATTTAATGCCTCACACATTATCGTCGAGACGGAAGAAGAAGCTGCCGCGCTGCGTGCAGAGTTGGATGACGGTGCCGATTTCGCAGAGCTTGCGCGCGAACATTCGCTGGATGGTGCCGCCGCCGGTGGCGGGTCGCTGGGCTGGTTTGGTCTGGGGGCAATGATCCCTGAATTCGAGCAAGCCGTGCAGACGCTAGAGGTGGGCGAGTATCTTGGTCCATTGGAAACACAGTTCGGCTGGCATCTGGTCTTGCTGAATGACACACGCATGTCTTCCGCCCCCGAACTGGACGAAGTGCGCGAGGCTCTGGAAGAAAACCTTCAGCGTGAAGCAGCGCAAGCGGCGCTGACACGCGCGACAGAAGCAGCGACGATCGAGCGCAATTATGAAGGTGTCGATACATCGGTCCTGTCACGCAGCGATCTTCTGGACGACTGATCCACTGCGGTGTAGGACATGGCAGATCCCGGCCTGAGTCTCGGGCCGGGTTTGTCATGGAGCACCGAGATGGGCGCGAAGAAGAAACTCAAACGCAAAGTCAGATCGCTGAAGGCAGAATTGAAAGCGCAGATGGCCCCTGAAGTGAAGAAAGCGGCTGTGTCGCCCTTGGCCCCTTCGGCTTTTCCCGATCTGCCCCAGATCAAGGGCGCGCGCTTTGCCACCGCTGCTGCGGGTGTGCGCTACACAGGGCGCACCGATGTCATGTTGGTGCAGCTTGATCCCGGCACCGTCATGGCCGGAACCTTTACCCGCTCTGCGACCCGCGCGGCCTCTGTGCAGGACACACAGGGCAAGATTGAGGGCGACAGTTCTGATGGCGCCTGCATTCTTGTCAATTCCGGCAATGCCAATGCCTTTACCGGTGCCAGAGGGCTGGAATCAGTCAAGGAAATATGCGCTGGCGTTGCGCAAAAACTGGGCCTGCCTGAAACCCGCGTTTTCACCTCGTCCACAGGTGTGATCGGCGAAGCCTTGCCGCATGAGCGGATAATCACGGTGCTGGATGATCTGGTGAAAGATCTGGATGAAAGCGGATTGCCCGCTGCTGCCCGCGCCATAATGACAACGGACACCTTTCCCAAGGGCGCTGCGGCCACCTTCGAGATTGAGGGAAAGCCGGTCAGGATTGCGGGAATTGCAAAAGGGTCTGGCATGATCGCGCCGGATATGGCGACGATGCTTGTGTATATTTTCACGGATGCCAAAATCTCTCGCCCGGTCCTGCAAACGCTTGTTTCCAAGCAAACTGGCAGCAGCTTCAATTGCATTACGGTAGACAGCGATACCTCGACCTCTGACATGCTTCTGGTGGCGGCAACCGGGCAGTCTGACGCCCCGGAAATTGTGGCGGCAGACAGCGAAGCGGCCAAGGCCTTCGATGCCTCGTTGGGCGCTGTCATGCTTGATCTGGCCCATCAGGTCGTGCGCGATGGCGAGGGGGCGACCAAATTTGTCGAAGTCGCCGTTTCCGGTGCAAGATCTGACGAAGATGCCCGCAAGGTTGCCTTCTCGATCGCAAATTCGCCGCTGGTTAAAACAGCCGTGGCGGGTGAGGACCCGAATTGGGGGCGGATTGTGATGGCAGTTGGCAAATCCGGTGCCGAAGCTGATCGTGACCGCCTGTCCATCCGTTTTGGCCCGCATCTGGTGGCCGTGAACGGTCAGGTTGCCCCAAGCTATGCGGAAGATATTGGAGCAAGCTATATGAAGGGTCAGGATCTGGTGATCGGGGTTGACCTGCGTTTGGGGACCGGTGCTGCGACAGTCTGGACCTGTGATCTGACCAACAGATATATCGAGATCAACGCGGATTACCGGTCGTGAAAATGGTTCTTGTCGCCGCTGTAGCGTTGGTGGATGCCGATGGGCGTATCCTGCTGGCCCAACGCCCCGAAGGGAAATCCATGGCGGGGTTATGGGAATTTCCCGGTGGCAAGATTGAACCCGGAGAAACCCCGGAAGCAGCATTGATCCGGGAATTGCACGAGGAACTTGGCATTGACACATGGGCCAGTTGTCTGGCCCCGCTGACTTTTGCAAGCCATGCCTATGACGATTTCCATCTTCTCATGCCGCTATTCATCTGCCGCAAATGGGAAGGTCAGGTTTCCAGCCGGGAGGGACAGGCCTTGAAATGGGTGCGTCCCGTTGATCTGCGAAACTATCCAATGCCCGCGGCCGATGTTCCACTGATTCCCATCTTGCGCGATTGGCTTTGATTGAAGATCAGGCTGGCATTCCGGTTCTGGAAACAATGATCTCAGCAACTAAAGATTGTGCGGAATTATCGCAGAGGCAACGCGGTTAGAGATGTGATCGTGGTTAAATTAAGAAGAAAATGGTCGAAAACCTTGGCTCCGCGCTCATTTCAGGCCATATTGAGATCATAAAGCACAGGGCTGAGAATGATCTGCACAATCCATATTGGAAAGTACATTTCCGCTCAGGGGCTCTTTGTAAGGAGACTTGCAAGCGGCCGTATCGTCATTCGGGTAGGTCAAAATATATTGACCGGTCGCCCGATCTCCAAACGTGTCGCCTGAACACCGGCGCGTGGGTTTCTACTCGAAATGCCCTGATCGCAAGATCAGGGCGTTTCCAATTTATGGGTGCTGAAAGCCTCGCCGCGAATTCTCACCGCGTCAGTCTATATCACGCGCCTCGTCGATCAGCATGATCGGTATGCCGTTTCGGATGGGGAATGCGAGATGTGCAGCTTTAGAGATCAGCTCTTGTCGCTGCGAGTCGTAATTCAGCCGACCGTTGGTGACAGGACAGACCAGCGCTTCAAGCATCATGCGGTTCACTAACCGCGCATCGGGTGGTGCATCACTCATTGCACTGTCTCGTCATCACCGCCATGAAGGCCAAATTCCATCAGCATTACCAAGGTTTCACGCCGGGTTTCCAGTGACGGCGCTTCAAGAAGGGCCTGTTTATCATCCGGCTCGAACGGGCAGAGCATTGAGAGCGAGTTTATCAGCAACTCATCTTCTGCATCGGTCAGGCTGCCCCAGTCCGTAGAAAGCTGATGCATTGAGAAAAAGCGCGTCAGCAGATCAAAGAAACGGTCCCGATCAAGGCCGGGGTCGGTTTCTTCATGACCCTGATCGCGGCTGAAATCTGCCCAGTCAACTTCTGTCCTTCGATATGGGGTGAAGCCAGAAACTTCACTGCGAACCCTGAAACGGGAAATCCCGGTCAAGGTGATCAGATATCGCCCATCCTCGGTTTCGGAAAATGCTGTCAAACGTCCTGCACAGCCAATGCTGTGCAGGGTCTTTTCGTCCTTTCCGGGCACATCGCGCGATTGGATCATCCCAAGCAACCGATGCGGCGTCTTCATGCAATCTTCGATCATGGCCAGATAGCGCGGCTCGAATATGTGCAGTGGTAACCTTGCGCGCGGCAGAAGCAGCGCGCCCGGAAGCGGGAAGATCGGGATTATTTCTGGCAGGTCTTTTATACGCGACATGACATGCAACCTAATCCGTTGTGGTGATCAGGCAAATATCATCGAACTCAAGCGACGACGACTTTTGGCCACCAACGGATCGGTGGGTTTCAGGGCCTCGAATATCGTGAAAAGCTGGGTCTTGGCAGCCGCATCGTTCCACTCGCGGTCACGGCGGAACAATTCCAGCAAATGCTCGATCGCATCTTCTACCTGCCCTGTCGCATAAAGGGCCTGTGCCAGTTCGAAACGGGCCTGATGGTTGTCCGGTTCCGCCTCGACAGTGGTGCGCAACTCTTCCACGGGGCCGGCCTTTTCCGCCTGCCGTGCCAGCGCCAGTTTCGCGCGCGCTGCATCGACTTCGGGGCTGTTGGCGACGTCGGGGTGACCATTGGCAAGAAGTGCCTCGGCCTGATCAAGGCTGCCTGCCGCAATCTGCGCGCGGACAAGGCCGCCAAAGGCGCGGGCATTGGTTTCTTCTTGCCCCAGCACCGCTGCGAAGACCTGCGCGGCATCTGCTACAGCGCCTTGCTCCAGCATCTCGTCAGCTTCATCCAGTGCCGCGCCCAAGCCACCATCGTCGCCCGACATCGCCACAAGTTTGCTGACAAATTCCTTCAATGCAGATGGCGGCTGCGCGCCTTGGAACGCATCGACAGGCTGGCCCTGAAAGAACGCATAGACTGTCGGGATGGACTGAACACGCAGCTGTGCCGCGATATTCTGGTTTTCATCCACATTGATCTTGACCATGCGCACCTTGCCCTTTGCCGCGCGCACCTCTGCCTCAAGTGCGGGGCCAAGCGTCTTGCAAGGGCCACACCACGGCGCCCAGAAATCGACAATGACCGGCACGGTCTGGCTGGCCTCGATCACTTTCGCCATAAAGTCGCGTTCGGAAACGTCGGTGATCAGATTTTCGTCTTCGCTTGCGGGGCCCGTCCCAAATTCCAGCATCTCTACCCTCATCGGTTATTCAATTGCAGCCTATATGGGCTGTGAAAGCACAAAGGGAAAGGGGTCAGACCTCAAAGCTGGCAAAGACGGGTGCGTGATCCGAGGGTTGTGGCCATCCGCGCGCCTCTCTGAGGATGCGAGAGCCGTATCCGGCGGCGGAAATGTCACCGCTGGCCCAGATATGGTCCAGCCTGCGGCCCTTGTCGGCGGCGTCCCAGTCACGTGCACGGTAGGACCACCACGAATATAACTGACCATCGGGAATGTCTTGCCGCGTGATATCCACCCAGTTTCCCGCATCTTGCACATCGCCCAGATGCGCAACTTCGATAGGGGTATGCGACACGATTTTCAGCAGTTGCTTGTGCGACCAGACATCATCTTCACGCGGTGCAATGTTCAGATCGCCCACAAGAATTGACTTCGTGGGGCGCGTGTCGCGGAAATGATCGCGCATTTCCGTCAGCGTATCCAGCTTGTGGCCGAATTTATCGTTCACGTTCCGGTCCGGCACATCGCCGCCAGCAGGAATGTAGCAATTATGGATCGTGAGACCATTTTCCAGTCTGCCCGCGACATGGCGCGCATCGCCACGCCCGCACCAGTCGATATGACCTGCATCTTCCAGAGGCAAGCGCGACAGGATCGCCACGCCATTATACCCTTTTTGACCGCGTGCCACCCAATGGCCATAGCCCGCCTGCGCAAACAGGTCGAACGGCATTTTATCGACAGGGCTTTTGCATTCCTGCAAGCACAGGATATCAGGCGCTTCCTCGCGCAACAATTTGAGCACGAGATCCGCACGCAGGCGAACCGAGTTGATATTCCATGTCGCAAGAGTGAACTGCATCTATAGGCTCCGTTGGCATTGCACCCTTTGATGCACGGAGAATGCAGGCGCGACAACCCGAAAGCCGACAGAAAAAAACCGGGCCAGAGGCCCGGTGCAGTCCAACAGGGAGGAATTTGCGCCAAACCCCGGCGCAATGGGGAGGAGGGAGGTATAGAAGTACGATAACTTCAATACCTTAATATCGCCTTTCACTCTGGCCGCAAAAAGGCAGACTTCAGGTAATTAAGAGGCAAGCCGATAGCCGCCCGATTCAGTCACCAGCAGCGTTACATTCGAGGGGTCCGGCTCGATCTTCTGACGCAGACGGTAGATATGTGTTTCCAGCGTATGGGTGGTCACGCCTGCATTGTATCCCCAGACCTCGTGCAACAGCACATCGCGGGGTACGACCCCATCGGGTGCGCGATACAGGAATTTAAGAATGTTGGTCTCTTTCTCTGTCAAACGAATTTTGCGCTCATTCTCGTCAATCAACATTTTCTGAGCAGGTTTGAACAGATAGGGCCCAAGCTGGAAAACGGCGTTTTCCGATTGTTCATGCTGGCGCAATTGCGCCCGCAATCTTGCCAGCAATACTGGCAGTTTGAACGGCTTGGTTATGTAGTCATTCGCGCCTGAATCCAGCCCAAGGATGGTATCCGCGTCTGAATCGTGGCCCGTCAACATGATTACAGGCGATTTGAAGCCTGCCTTGCGCATCCGTTTGCACAATTCGCGCCCATCAGTATCGGGCAGGCCCACATCAAGAATGGCCATGTCAAATTGACCGGCGCGCACCTGATCCATGGCTTCCGCGCCATTCGCGGCCTCGAACACATCGAATTCATCGGTCATGACCAACTGTTCTGACAATGCTTCGCGCAGGTCATCGTCGTCATCTACCAGCAGGATCTTATTCAACTTTGCCATTGTGTCACCTTTGTTTGTACTATCGTGAACACATGCGGAGCGGTTCATCAGGAAACAAGATTTGCTACAAGACTCTCACGCGCTCGTGTCAGAATGCGGCTGATTGTTTCATTTCTTTCAAAGTCGGGCTACATCTCTCACAACCTCGTTTCCGAAGTGGTGCTGAAAATGGCGTTTGCCCTAACCCTTGTCGAAAAGATCAACCGTGCGCGCGCTGATATGCGGCTGGGCGTGCCGGTCTTGCTGCATGGCCCGGATGGGCAGGCGCTGATACTTGCCGCCGAGGTTGCAACATCCCGGCGGCTGGCGGAGCTGCGCGGCTTGGGCGGGGGGCTGGTGCTGGCCCTGACACGCCACCGTGCCGAAACCCTCAAAGCGCGCGCCTATGATGGTGATCTGGCGCGGGTCATTGTTCCGCCGGATATGGGCTGCGCATGGCTGCGCGCGCTGGCCGACCCGGCCGATGATCTGCGCCACCCGATGAAAGGGCCATTGATGACCATGCGCGACGGACAGGCCGACCTGCACCGCGCCGCGCTGGCACTGGTGAAATCGGCGCAGCTTTTGCCGGCTGTGCTGGTATTGCCTCTGGCCGACATCCAGGACGTGCAGGATTTGGGCCTGACCAGTCTTGACGCCGAACAATTGCGCGATGAATTGCAGCGCGAAACAGTGCTCGCACCGGTTATCTCGGCGCGGTTGCCGATGGTGGCAGCACAGGCGGGACGCGTGCATATCTTTCGCCCCCGCGATGGCGGGGTTGAACATTACGCCATCGAGATTGGCCAGCCTGATCGCACAAAACCCGTTTTGGCGCGGCTGCATTCGGCCTGTTTCACGGGCGATGTTCTGGGGTCGCTGAAATGCGATTGCGGGCCGCAATTGCAGGCCGCGCTTGCCCAGATGGGGCGCGAAGGGGCAGGGGTGCTGCTGTACCTCAACCAGGAGGGGCGCGGCATTGGCCTTGCCAACAAGATGCGGGCCTATTCATTGCAGGATCAGGGCTTTGACACGGTCGAGGCCAATCACCGGCTTGGGTTCGAGGATGACGAGCGTGATTTTCGTATTGGCGCGGGGTTATTGCGGACAATGGGGTTCGGGCAGGTTCGGTTGCTGACGAACAACCCCCGCAAGGTCGAAATGCTGAATGCACATGGCCTGACTGTGGTCGAGCGTGTTGCTTTGCGTGTGGGCGAGACGGATGAGAATCGCGCCTATCTGGCGACCAAGGCCGCGAAATCGGGGCATTTGCTGTGACCCCGTCGGATCTGGTTCTGACACGGCAGGGCTTGCGCTTTCAGGGGCGGATATACCCCTGCACCATCGGGCGCGGTGGCGTGACATGCGACAAGCGCGAGGGGGATGGCGCAACGCCTGTCGGCGTCCACCGGCTGGTGGGCATGTTGTACCGCCCCGACCGCATGGCGCGGCCCGCCGATTGGGCGCTGCCCATTGGCCCGCGCGATCTGTGGTCGGATGACCCGCGCCACGAGGATTATAACCTGATGGTGCGCGCCCCCTATCCCCATAGCCACGAGCGGCTGTGCCGCGCGGACCCGATCTATGATCTTGTCATCCTGACAGGGTGGAACTGGCCGCGCGCCGAACGCGGGCGCGGATCTGCTATTTTCATTCACCAATGGCGCAGGCCGGGTGCGCCCACTGCGGGCTGTATCGCGCTGTCGCGGCGGGATTTGCGCAGCATCGCACCGCTGATCCGCTACAATACGCGGCTGATCGTGCCAAATGGGCTTGCGCAGTAGCTTTCGGCCCTGGCCGATAGCTGGCGATGTGGTGCTGAGAGGTCAGCATACAGCGCTACAGATTGAATCTTGGATCG
>SLAT01000342.1 GCA_007126715.1 Roseinatronobacter sp. | reverse complement strand
GCTGGTCTGGTGGGTGGGGGTTGGTGTGGGGCTGTTCTCGGCCATCGTGCATCTGCCGGTACGCGAACGCGCGCTGAACTTGCGGCCGGCGTGAGCATCATTGGGTTTTTGCGGTATCTTGATGTGGTCTTGTACCTTTGGCGGGGTTTGGGGGCGCTGCCCCCTTGCCCCCCGGAGTATTTAGAGCAAGAAAATGGGGTCAGAATTTTGCCGCGTGACGGCCTGCCCAATGCCCCGTGGCAAGGCAGGCGGTCAGCAGATAGCCGCCGGTTGGCGCTTCCCAATCCAGCATTTCACCTGCGGCAAAGACACCGCGCCATCGGGTGAGCATGAGGCCAGTGTCGAAGGCCGCGCGGGGGATGCCGCCAGCGGTCGAGATCGCCTCATCCATCGGGTGCGGGCCTTGCAGGGGAAGGGTCAGGGATTTGAGCTGTGCGGCCCATGCATCGGGTGAGGTGGGCAAGGGGCGCGCGCATTCCATGACGAGGGCCTGACGCGCCCCCTCAAGGCGCAGCGCGCGGCGCAGGCGGTTGGCTGTGGAGAGTTTGGGCGGTTGGCGGGCAAGGCGGGAGGATATCTCGGGCAGGGTCAGGTCGGGGAAAAGGTCGAGCGTGAGCGCGGCACCTTCGCGCAGGGCGCGCGAGAGCGCGTAGATGCCGCCCCCCTCAACCCCGCGCTGCGAGATCACGAATTCAGCGCGCAGGTTGTGCCTGCCCGCATGGAGGCGCGCGCCCTTGATGGGCTGGCCGAAATGGGAGGCCATATGGGGTGACCATATGACGCGAAAGCCCATATTGGCGGGCTGGAAGGGCGCAAGCGGGATGCCGCGCGCGGCGAGATATTCAGACCACGCGCCATCGGAGCCAAGCCGCGCCCAGCTTGCCCCGCCAAGGGCCAGCACCGTGACCTTCGGGGCGAGAATGCGCGGCCCCTGAGGGGTTGTGAAGGCAAATTCGCCACCCGTCCAGCGCCAGCCACGGCGCAGGCTGACGCCCAACCCGTCCAGCCGTGCCAGCCATGCGCGCAAGAGCGGCGAGGCTTTCATCGCGCGGGGAAAGACACGCCCTGATGAGCCGGTGAACAGCTCTTGCCCCAAGCCCGCGGCCCAGTCGCGGATCTGGTCGGGTCCAAAGGCGCGCAGCATCGGGGCCAGCCAGTCGGCGGCCTCGGCATAGGTTATGATCTGCTGGTCCAGCGGGGCGGCATTCATGAGGTTCAGCCCCGATTTGCCTGCCATCAGGAATTTGCGCGCGGGCGCGGGTTTGCCGTCGCAGATGACCACCTGACGTCCAGCCTGCGCCAATGCCTCGGCGGCCATCAGCCCCGCCGGACCTGCCCCGATGACCAGCGCGTCGATTGCCTGTTTTTCCTGCATCGCACCCTTTAACGATTCTGTGAGGCTTGGTGGTTATTGTGAAAGCCGCGCAAAACCCACATATTATTGCAAGTGCAGCCCACAAACCCATATGAGGCCCATGTCCGATCTGATTGTCAGTTCCTACAACATACATAAGGCAGTCGGAACCGATATGCGGCGTGACCCTGCGCGAACGGTGCAGGTTATCCGGGAGATCGGTGCCGATATCGTCGCGTTGCAAGAAGTTGACCGGCGCTTTGGCGACCGCAAGGGCGTGCTTGATCCCGATATGTTGCGCAACGATACAGGTCTGATGCCTGTTGCGCTGACAAACCGTCTGGGCGCGCGCGCGCATGGCTGGCATGGCAATCTGCTGTTGCTGCGCGGGGCAGAGGTGGAAGACGCGCGTGCCGTCACCCTGCCCGGGCTGGAGCCGCGCGGCGCTATCATTGCCGATATCCGCATCAACGGCCAGCCGCTGCGCGTGATAGCCGCGCATCTGGGGCTTTTGCACCAGTCGCGCCTGCTGCAGGCACGGTTTCTGTCCAAGGCGATCGAGGAAGGCGACGGGCGGCCCACGCTGGTCATGGGCGATTTCAACGAATGGCGGCTGGGGGCGGGCTGTTCGCTGATGCCGTTGCGGCGCGAATTGCGCGCGGTCAAACGCTCTGCCCAGACGATTGCCAGTTTTCCCGCGCAGATGCCGGTTTTGCCTCTGGACCGGATCATCGGGTGCAGGCGGGCCGAAATTCTTGATTTGCGCGCACATGACAGCGTTCTGGCGCGCAAGGCATCCGATCATCTGCCCATTCGCGCAGCGCTGAACTTGCCCCGCGCGCAAAGCGCGGTTATGTGAGCGCAAGTTCCCAAACCGCGCGAGAGGGCCCATGGCCGAAGCAAAGAAGCTTTTCATCAAGACCTATGGTTGTCAGATGAATGTCTATGACAGCGAGCGGATGGCCGAGGCGCTGGGTGCGTCGGGCTATGTGACCACGACCAGCGCCGATGACGCAGATATGATCTTGCTCAATACCTGCCATATCCGGGAAAAGGCCGCTGAAAAGGTCTATTCCGAATTGGGGCGGTTCAAGGCATTGAAAGCGGCCAACCCTGACCTGAAGATCGGCGTTGCGGGCTGTGTGGCGCAGGCCGAGGGTGAGGAGATCATGCGCCGCCAGCCGCTGGTTGATCTGGTGGTGGGGCCGCAGACATATCATCGCCTGCCCGCGATGGAAAAGGCCGTGCGTGCAGGCGCGCGGGCCGTCGATACCGAATTCCCCGAGGAAGACAAGTTCGAGCATCTGCCACGTGGCCCGCGCGCCGGGCGGGGGCCGACTGCGTTTCTGACCGTGCAGGAAGGCTGCGACAAGTTCTGCGCCTTTTGCGTGGTGCCCTATACGCGCGGGGCGGAAGTGTCGCGCCCGGTGGCGCGCATTCTGGGCGAGGCGCGTGATCTCGTCGCGCGGGGCGTGCGTGAAATCACGCTGCTGGGCCAGAATGTGAACGCTTATCACGGGGCGGGCGAAAATGGTGATTGGGGGCTGGCGCGGCTTATCCGCGATTTGGCGAAGATCGAAGGGCTGGAGCGTATCCGCTTCACCACATCGCACCCCAATGACATGGAAGATGATCTGATCGCAGCACATGGGGATGAACCGAAGCTGATGCCCTATCTGCATCTACCCGTGCAATCGGGCAGTGACCGGATCCTGAAAGCGATGAATCGCAAGCATACGGCGGAAAGCTATGTCCGGCTGATTGAGCGGTTGCGCGCGGCGCGACCCGACCTGTTGCTGTCGGGCGATTTTATCGTCGGTTTCCCCGGTGAGACAGATCAGGATTTCGAGGACACCTTGGCGCTGGTGCGCAAGGTTGGCTATGGGCAGGCCTATAGTTTCAAATATTCCGCCCGTCCCGGCACACCTGCCGCGGAACGCGCGGGCGTGCCGGACGAGGTCGCATCCGAGCGGTTGCAACGCTTGCAAGCCCTGTTGACCGAACAGCAATATGCCGCCCAAGATGCCATGATCGGGCGCGAGGTTTTGGTTCTGTTTGAAAAGCCGGGGCGCGAGACGGGGCAGATGGTGGGCAAGTCCGAATATCTGCATGCCGTGCATGTCACCGACCCGACAGTGCAGATCGGCCAGATCGCGCGCGTGCGCGTTACAGGTCGCACCTCGAATTCGCTGGCGGCAGAGTTGGTGTGATCCGCGCCCTTGCCCGATTATATCGCAAGATATAGGGCCAATCTGGCCTGACTGCGCAGAATCTGGCCAGTTTAGGTTGATGCCTTGAAATCAACGCTTGCGTGGCCATCTGTCCCTTGGCAGCATGAAGATAGCGAGTCGCGGTTGCTTCTGACCGCATCAAAGGGAGAATTGCTTGGGCATCAGCGCCTTGACCCCCCCGCCCCCAGCGACCGGCACAGCGCCATCGCATCTTGAATTCTCCGATAATCGGCTGCTGGTCGATCTGTGTGGAGAATATGACCGCAACCTGACCCATCTTGAAAGCCATCTGGGTGTGCAGATCATCCGGCGCGGCAACCAGTTGGACATCATCGGCACGGATGAGGCGCGGGCGCAAGTGGTCCGCATTCTCGAAGCGCTGTATGAGCGGCTGGAAGAAGGTCGCGGTGTCGAGCCGGGGGATGTCGCAGCCCTGATCAAACTGGGTGCGGCGCCGGAAAGCCCGGAAGGCCCCGCCGAGCAATTGGAGATGTTTCGCACCGGGCGGCTGGAAATCCGCACGCGCAAGAAGATCATCGCGCCACGCACCAAGGCGCAGCAGGATTATACCCGCGCCCTGATGACACACGAGATGAATTTCGGCATCGGCCCTGCGGGCACCGGCAAGACCTATATTGCGGTTGCTGTGGCGGTGCAGATGTTCTCTGACGGGTTGGTGGACAAGATCCTTCTGTCGCGCCCCGCGGTCGAGGCCGGCGAGCGGCTGGGCTTTCTGCCCGGTGACATGAAGGAAAAGATCGACCCCTATATGCAGCCGCTCTATGACGCGCTGAACGATTTTCTGCCCGGCAAGCAGTTGCAAAAACTGATGGAGGAGCGCCGCATCGAGATTGCGCCGCTTGCCTTCATGCGGGGGCGCACGCTGTCCAATGCCTTTGTGGTACTGGATGAGGCGCAGAACGCCACCGAGATGCAGATGAAGATGTTTCTGACCCGTCTGGGCGAAGGCTCGCGCATGGCGATCACCGGCGACCGCAGTCAGGTGGACTTGCCACGCGGGATGCATTCGGGCCTGCGCGCTGCCGAGCGTATTCTGGAAGGCGTTGACGGGATTGGGTTCAGCTATTTCACCTCTGCCGATGTTGTGCGCCACCCGCTGGTCGCGCGGATCATTCAGGCCTATGAGCGCGACGAGGAACAAGGGGCGTAAGCGCGTGCTGGTCGATGTGGTGATCGAAGACCCCCGATGGCAGCAAGACAGGCTGCAAGCCTTGGCGGACGCGGCGGCAGATGCGACGCTGCACCATCTGGGCCATGATCCGGCCGGGTTCGAGGTTGTGCTTCTGGCCTGTGATGATACCCGCATCGCCGCGCTGAATGCCGGTTTCCGGGACAAGTCTCAGCCGACCAATGTGCTTAGCTGGCCTGAATGGGACCTGTCCGCCGAGGTGGAGGGCGATGTGCCGCACCCGCCCGAGGCAGGCAGCCATGACGACCCTGAACCGCTGGGAAATATTGCGCTATCCTATGACACCTGCGTGCGCGAGGCTGTCGAGCAGGGCAAGGACTTTGACAATCACCTGCGGCACCTGATCGTGCATTCGGTGCTTCATCTGCTGGGATATGACCATATCCGTGACAAAGATGCCGCGCTGATGGAAGAAACCGAGGTTCTGATACTTGCGCAGATCGGGGTATCGGACCCATATGAGGCTGGGGCCGAGATGCCTTTGTGACACTGGAAAGGAAAGATGGGCGATACGACGGACGGATCTAGAGCAGCGCAACGCGCGCTTGAGGATCCCAGAGATAGTGACACGCGCGGCCTTTTTGGCCGCCTGTTTGATGCTTTGACCCCAGATGATGAGGATAACCCCGACCGGGCGCAAGCCTTGGGGCAAACCCTGCCGGGGCTGGCAAACCTGCAACGCCTGAAGGTCGAGGATGTCGCCATCCCCAAGGCCGAGATCATTGCGATCGAGCAAGGTGCAGAACTGGCCGATATCGTCGCGGAATTTCGCGATTCAGGCTATTCGCGCATTCCCGTCTATGACGAGACGCTGGACAACCCGTTGGGTTTGCTGCTGCTGAAAGATCTGGCGTTGCGCTATGGGTTCAACGGTCATCACGCCATAGATCTGCGCGCGATCCTGCGCCCGATCCTGTATGTGCCGCCCTCGATGCCGCTTTCGGTGCTGCTGCGCAAGATGCAGGCCGAACGCACGCATTTCGCCCTTGTGATTGACGAATATGGCGGGGTTGACGGGCTTGTCACGATCGAAGACCTGCTGGAACAGGTCGTCGGCGAGATCGAGGATGAACATGACACCGAGGATGAGGCCGACATCCAGCGCGAAAGTGCGGCCTGTCTGCTGGCCAATGCCCGCGCCCCATTGGCGGCGCTGGAAGAAGAACTGGGATTTGCACTGACCGATCCAGAGGAAGAAGAAGAGATCGACACGCTGGGCGGGTTGGTCTTTCTGCTATCGGGCCGGGTGCCTGTGCGGGGCGAGGTGATCGGGCATCCCTCCGGGCTGGAATTCGAGGTGATTGATGCAGAGCCGCGCCGGATCAAGAGGTTGCGCGTGCATTTGCCAGAGTCCTTGCGTGATCCGGCCTCATGATAGCTGCTGATCTGCCGGAGGCACAATGACGGCAAGAGCGCGCTGGTCTGATCGCGCGCGCCTTGCCCTGATCTTTGGCGGGCTAGGAGTGCTTGCGGCCACGGGTCAGGCCCCGCTGGGCTGGTGGTGGGCGTCGCTGGCGGCGCTATCGGCATTGTTTGCGATCCTTCCGCTCGATGCCACAATACGCGCCACAAGTGGCCGGATGTGGCTGGCGGGCACCGGATATTTTGGCGCGGCACTGTTCTGGATCGTTGAGCCATTTTTTATAGAGCCTGAGATTCACGGCTGGATGGCCCCTTTCGCGCTGGTGCTGATGGCGGGCGGCATGGCGCTGTTCTGGGGCCTTGCGGGTGGGCTGTCGGCATGGCTGGCGCGTGGTCGTGGGCGGCTTGTCGTATTGGGCGGGCTGATTGTTGCGCTGGAAATGTTGCGCGGCTGGATCTTCACAGGGTTCCCTTGGGCCATGCTGGGCCATGGCCTGATCGGAACGCCGCTCATGCAGGCGGCTGCGTATCTGGGTGCCGGTGGACTAAGCCTGATAATGGTGCTGGCAGCGCTTTTGCCGGTGCTGGGGCGTGGCTGGGCCATGCGCGGGGCCGGGACAGCGGGCGCGTTGGCGGCCCTCGCCGGGCTATGGGTCTGGGGAAGTTCGCAAACCAGCCTTCCCGCCGCGCGCGAAAATGTCGTGCGGTTGGCGCAGCCCAATGCCCCACAATCCGAGAAATGGCTGGAAGAGAACAGGTTTCTGTTTTTCAACCGGCTTCTGGACCAGACCGAAACCCCCGCCGAGATTGCGCCAGAGTTGGTCTTGTGGCCTGAAACTTCAGTGCCGTTCCTGCTGGAATATGCAGGCGAAGGTCTGGAGATGATCGCAGAGGCCGCCGCACAGCACGGGCCGGACACGCTGGTAGGGTTCGGGGTGCAGCGGATCGAGGATGGCCGCTATTTCAACAGTCTTGCCGTGCTGACGACGCAGGCAGAGGTCACGCATATCTATGACAAGCACCATCTGGTGCCCTTTGGCGAATATATCCCCTTTTCCGAATGGCTGATGGGCACACCTGTTGGCGGGCTGGCGGGGCGCGCGTTGCTGGGCTATAGCCCCGGCCCCGGCCCTGCCCTGCTGGATCTGGGGCCGCTGGGGGTGGCGCTGCCGCTGATCTGCTACGAATCGATCTTTCCAAGGCATCTGCGCACTGAAACGCGCCCTGACTGGGTCTTGCAGGTGACCAATGATGCATGGTTCGGGGAATTGACCGGCCCGTTCCAGCATCTTGCACAGGCACGTCTGCGCGCGGTCGAACAGGGTTTGCCGGTGTTGCGCGTGGCCAATACCGGCGTTTCGGCCTTTATCGACGCGCGCGGCGGGGTTGTGGCGGAACTGGGTTTGGGCGAGACAGGGTTTGTGGACAGCCCCATCCCCGGCGCCTTGCCGCCCACACTCTACGCGCGCCTTGGCGACTGGCCCGTGCTGGGTTTGCTGGCAATCTTGCTGGGGGGAGCGGTTGCAGCCAGCCGGATGCGACCCGGCCCGCGCGGATAAATCTGCAACCCCGCGTGCGTCAGATAGTGGCGGCAGAAGTTTCAGCCATCACAGATATTCAAAAGGCTGACCCATTGCCCATCATTCAGCAAAGCCGATTGCGGCGGCTCTCCGGCCATCGGATCGCCCTCGCGCAGGGCAGGGCCAAGCTGTTCCAGCGCAGGGTCGAGCGGGTAAGGGTTGTCGACCAGTGGGCGGGTGGACAATTCGGCGCGGGCAAAGCGCTCGAGCACTGCGCCGGGGTCTGGCACTGCAAGCGGTCCGCGCAACAGCGAGCGTGCATAGCCCGACATGGCAGAAGCCGGCATTTCAGCCGATGTCAGAAGCCGGAACGTCGCCACGACACCCGCATGGCGCAACAGGGGATGCAGCGGATCATCATCGGCGTTGCGTTGCGCCGCAAGCAGCAGGGCACCGGCCAAGGCTTCGGGGCTTTCGGCTTCATCCAGCAGGCGGGCGTCCAGAATGAACAACCGCCCCATCACATGCTGGACGCGCGGCTGGTCTATGGGCAGCCCCCGCATGACCACGATCTGCGCCGGGGTCTGGAACAGCCGGCGTTGCAGACTGGCGATGGCGGGGTCGCCATACGGGCTGTGGCAGACCCGCGCGCCAGCGATGACCAGATCATGGCGCAACCGGTCGGCCAGTTCGACACGTTTCGCCATCGGCACGACCGAGGCCGTGTGATTGACCAAAGCAGGTGGCACGATCAGCGCAGCGGCCACCACGAGCCCAAGGCTGAGCGCGGCAAGGACAGGTCTGCGCAGGCGTGACATCAGGCTGCGGGGCGGCGACAGGGCAGCTTGCACCACTTTCAGCGCATCAATCAGCCAGTCATCATCCAGCTCCAGCACTTCGCCTGCATCGCCTTCGGGGCTGTAAAGCGCCGGGCGCTTGCCCGGATTCAGACGTTTCACAGCGGGAAGCGACCAATGGCTTAACACGATCAGGCTGCGGCTATCGGCAATGACCAGCGTCGATTCCCCGAAACTGACCAGCACATCGCGCCTCTGGTCAGCACCAGAGGCGGCCCATAATCCCGGACCTTCGAGTCTGCGATATTTATCGAGCGCGGTCATGCCGCCTGCCTGCTCTTGTTATTTTGCATGATCCTACATCAAGGTGATTCCCAAGACCAGTGCTCAGATATCGCGCACCTGTCCGCGCAACTCGAATTTCTGGATTTTCCCGGTAGAGGTTTTGGGCAGTTCCATGAAGATCACGCGCTTTGGCGTCTTGAATCCGGCCAACCGCGAGCGGCAGAAGGCAATCAATTCGGCCTCGGTCACATCTGACCCGTTTTTCACCTCGATACAGGCACAGGGAACCTCGCCCCATTTTTCATCCGGTTTCGCCACCACGGCGGCAAG
>SLAT01000095.1 GCA_007126715.1 Roseinatronobacter sp. | reverse complement strand
TGGGCGAATACACATCGGGCGGCGACAAGGTGCAGATGTGCTATGCGTTCGAGTTTCTGGCACCGGATGCCCCCTCTGCGGCGCGGTTCGCGGCAGTGCTGCGCCATGTCGACCACGTTGCGCCCGACGGTTGGGCCTGCTGGGCGTTTTCCAACCATGATGTCATGCGCCATCTGTCGCGCTGGAACCTGTCCCCGGCGGCAGCGCGGGCCTATGCCACATTGATGATGTGCCTGCGCGGGTCGGTCTGCCTGTATCAGGGCGAGGAGTTGGGCCTGCAAGAAGCGGATTTGCACTTTGATGACCTGCAAGACCCGTATGGCATTCAGTTCTGGCCCGAATACAAGGGGCGCGACGGGTGCCGCACGCCAATGGTCTGGGCTGCGGATAACCAGAATGGCGGCTTTTCTGGCGGCAAGCCGTGGTTGCCCGTCGCGCGCGAACATCTGGGGTTGGCAGTGGACGCACAAGAACGCGCGCCCGATGCGCTGTTGCACCATTACCGCCGCGCGATAGCTTTTCGCCACGCGCATCGCGCGCTGGCGCGCGGCACGATGCGCAATCTGCATGTTTCGGGTGAGGTGTTGTCTTTCTTCCGCGAGGAGGCGGGGGAAGAGCTGTTCTGTGCCTTCAACCTGAGCCATGACCCGGCAACCCTTTATTTGCCTGAGGGCAACTGGGTCGCAGTTGGGCAGGAACTGAACAGCTCTGGCCCGGGAGAGGACGGGTTGGTGCATCTTGGGCCCTGGCAACCCTGTCTGGTCGTCAGAAGATAACAAGAGGGAGGAGGAGGCATCATGGCCGATCTGAAGCTGACCGATGTCGAAAAGGCATATGGTGAGGTCAAGGTTCTGTCCGATATCAACCTTGATATCAAGCAAGGCGAATTGATCGTATTTGTCGGCCCGTCAGGCTGCGGCAAATCCACGCTTCTGCGCATGATCGCAGGGCTGGAGAAGATCACCGCGGGAGAGTTGCAGATAGACGGGATGGTTGTGAATGACATCCCGCCGTCGCAGCGCGGCATTGCAATGGTGTTTCAGTCCTACGCACTTTATCCGCATATGACGGTGCGCGATAACATGTCATTCGCGCTGAAGATCGCCAAGAAGTCGAAATCCGAGATTGATGAAGCGGTGAACCGCGCTGCCGATATCCTGCAACTTGGCCCTTATCTGGATCGTTTGCCCAAGGCGCTTTCGGGCGGGCAGCGCCAGCGGGTTGCGATTGGCCGGTCCATCGTGCGTGACCCGAAAGTGTATCTGTTTGACGAGCCCCTCTCGAACCTTGATGCAGCGCTGCGCGTTGCCACCCGGATCGAGATTGCGAAGCTGAAAGAATCGATGCCCAACTCGACCATGGTCTATGTGACCCATGATCAGGTCGAGGCGATGACACTGGCTAGCAGGATAGTCGTGCTGGCGGGTGGTGGTATTGCGCAGGTTGGCACCCCGTTGGAGTTGTACGAGCGCCCCAATGGCGAGTTTGTCGCGCAATTCATCGGCTCTCCGGCGATGAACCTGCTGGCGGGCGAGATTGTGGGCACAGGTGCGCAAACCCATGTCAAACTGGCGGGCGGGGGCAGTGCGGTTGCCGATATTCCGACCACCGATGCCGATATGGGGCTGAAGGTGAATCTGGGCGCACGCCCCGAAGACCTTGTCGCCACTGATGGCGATGATTTCCTATATTCGGGCGAAGTCGAGTTGCTAGAGGCTTTGGGCGAATTGACTGTGCTGTATTTCAAGCCCGAATCTGTTGGCGCTGCGCCGGTGCTGGCCAAACTGGCGGGTATTCACACCGATCTAAAAGGCCGCAAGGTCAAGCTGAAGGCCGACCCGTCAAAGATACACCTGTTTCACAACAAGGTATCGCTGCTGTATCGTTAATGGATGGTATGGGGTGGAAAAGCCGCATTTCAAAAACTACGGCTTTTCCCTGTCTGATCAGGCGATACGAAATTCGCGCAGCAAGAAATCCGGTACATGGTCGCCCATGCCTACGACAGCGCCGCGGTTGTCCTGACCACGGTTGTCGTGCCCGCGATTGTCCTTGCGCCCGCGGGACTGGTTGCGCCCGCGTGCGGATTTGGCCTCGTCAAGATTATACAGATTGGCATTCTGTTCATCCTGCGCTTCGGCCTTTGCTTTGGGCTGAGACTTTTCCTGCACTGGTTCCGGTTTGGCAGCAGGCGCGGCGGCTTTCGCTTTGGACACGGAATGCGCCCGCCGTGGTGCGGCGTCTTTTGCGGGTTCCGCTTCGGCCAAAGGTTTGCCGATATCCAAATTCGGGGCGGTTCCGCGCGGCAGTTTCCGGTCGAGAAGCTGCTCGATCGCGTCTAGGTATTTCTGGTCGGCAGGGACCATCAGCGAAACGGCCTTGCCCAGACGCCCGGCGCGCCCGGTGCGCCCGATGCGGTGGACATAATCTTCCGGATGCGAGGGCAGGTCAAAATTGAACACATGACTGACCGAAGGCACATCAAGGCCGCGCGCAGCCACATCAGATGCGATCAGCAACCGCAATTCACCATTGCGAAACCGCTCCAATGTGCGGGTGCGCAGCGATTGGTCCAGATCACCGTGAATAGGGGCCGCGTCCAGTTTGTGCTTGGTCAGCGACTTGGCAAGAATATCGACCTCAACCTTGCGGTTGCAGAAAATAATCGCGTTTTCCAGCTTGTCGCCTTCAGCCTCGATAATCGCGCGCAGCGCTTCACGCTTGATCTTGGCCGCGCCATCGCGGCGGGTGGCGGGCAGTTCGATCAGTTCCTGCGTGATGGTTTCAGACGCCGTGGCCTGACGCGCAATCTCGATCCGTGCCGGGTTCGACAGGAAGGTATTTGTGATCCGCTCGATCTCTGGCGCCATTGTTGCGGAATAGAAGAATGTCTGACGGGTAAAGGGCGTCAGGCCAAAGATCCGCTCGATATCGGGGATGAAACCCATATCCAGCATGCGGTCGGCCTCATCCACCACCATCACTTCGACACCGGTCAGCAGCAGTTTGCCGCGCTCGAAATGGTCCAGCAACCGGCCCGGTGTGGCAATAAGCACATCTACGCCCCGGTCGATCAGTTTGTCCTGCTCGCCAAAGGCAACGCCACCTATCAACAGCGCCTTGGTCAGGCGGGTGTGTTTGGCGTATGTGTCGAAATTCTCGGCCACTTGGGCGGCCAGTTCGCGAGTTGGTGCCAGCACAAGGCTGCGCGGCATCCGTGCGCGTGCGCGCCCACGCCCAAGGCGCGTAATCAGCGGCAAAACGAAAGAGGCTGTCTTGCCTGTCCCGGTCTGGGCGATTCCCAGCACATCGCGCCCTTCAAGCGCGTGCGGTATGGCTTGTGCCTGAATGGGGGTCGGCGTTGTATATCCGGCTTCGGTAATCGCCTTGAGGACCTTCGGGTCCAGCTTTAGATCAGAAAATTGGGTCATATGCGTCCATTTGATACGGCATCGGGCCGCGATCGGTTCAGGGACGCTTTGCTACTACGCCCCGCGAGCGGAAATGCCAGCATGAGATGGCATGGGCATGTCCCTTACGCTATTCGTTGAAAAAGGTCAATCTTCATGCAATTTGATAGGGGTAAAGCGCCATCAAATTTACGCAAAGCTGTTTTTGACCCGTTGCGAAAGGAAAATTTCCGCGCTAAAGACGCCAGAGTTGTGCGGGTGTGGCGGAATGGTAGACGCGAGGGTCTCAAACACCCTTTCCGCAAGGAGTGTCGGTTCGACTCCGACCACCCGCACCATTGTCACATGTCACCCCTGCTTATGCGGTGCCTGACCCTTCGCGCCGGCGCGATCAGCTTTTGGCGTAATTCCGAACATTTTTACATAGTTGCGGGCAAAACTGTTGGGGTTAAAGCCGTAGTCCAGCCCGATGCTGGTTATTGGCCGGGTGCTGACCAGCACATCATAGCGCGCCGATTCCAACCGTAATTCCAAGTATAGCTGCTTTGGCGTCTTGCCCAGTTCCGTCATGAACAACCGTTCCAACTGGCGTTGCGATACTGCGACCTTGGCCGCGATCTCTGAAATCGGCAGTGGTTCATCCATGAACCCATCCATCAGTTCCAATGCAAGTTGTACCTTCGGGCTGCTGCTGCGATATTTCAGCCGTGTGGGCAGTTTCTGCACCACCCTGCCTGCGCGCGTGCCATCCAGAATCAGCCGCGCCGAGATTTCATCGGCAAGGGGCGCAGGGCCAGCAAGACGCAGATGCGAGAGCATCAGATCAGCCGCCGACAACCCGCCCGCACAGGTTGCGATTTTCTGGCTGAAGGTGAAGAGCGACGAGGTGACCGTGATGCTGGGGAAATTCTGTTCCAGATAGGGGATATCCTCCCAATGAGCCGAAACAGACCGCCCCGAAAGCACCCCTGCCTGCGCCAGCCGCACCACGCCTGAGGACAGGCCCCATAATTCGTGCCCATAGCGCGTAGCCTTGTGCAGAAAGGATGAATGCCCGACATTGCGCGCCTGGCAGACGCCGTCGCCCGACACCACGACGATCCTATCTTCGCGCCCCATCTGGGCAATCGGGCGGCTGGGATCAATACCCACCCCGTTCGAGGCCGTGACCCGCGCATCGCCCAGAGAGGAGACATGATAGCTGTAATGCCCGCTACTGGTCAGCTTGTTGGCAAGACGCAGAACCTCTATCGCGGCGGTGAAAGGCAACATCGCAAAGCCGTCTTCGATCAGAAAGACGAAAGCGGGCTTTGAAGCGGTCATTCTGATCTGCCTTGATCACCTGTTTGACATAGCTTCACATGCGCGCCGCCCCGTGTCGAGAGGGCAGGGATCACGAGGGCATATCTGCCAATGCGCGGTCACGCAGGCGCGCGCCCTCCGGGTCGAACGGTGCGTGGTTCAGAACGCGGGCGGTATGCGGGCGGCCCAGAATAGCCACCTGCACCAGCCCATCAGCGGGGCGTCTGGCGGCACTCACATAAGCGATGGCCAGTGATTTCTGCAAGGCATAACCATAGGCCCCTGACGACACCTGCCCAAGCGGCGTGCCATCGGGCAGAAACACCGGCTCGCCGCCCTGTGCATCGGCATCGTCCACGTCGATCTCTAACATGACCATCTGTTCACGCGGCGGAGTGTTGCGGATAGCAAGCCATGCGGCTTTGTTCAGAAATTCCTTGTCGGCGCAGATCAGCCCGTCCAGCCCCGATTCCTGTGGCCAGTATTCGGGGCTGTAATCGCGGCCCCAACTGCCATAGCCTTTTTCCACGCGCAGGCTCATCAGCGCGCGGCTGCCGACCGGGCCTGCGCCAAGCGCGCGGCCTGCCTCCAGCAGGGCGCTGTAGAGCGTGACCTGATCTGTTGCGGCGCAATGCAATTCCCAGCCCAGATCACCTGTGAAGGACACCCGCAGGGCAACGCACTCTACCCCTGCCACGGTTATCCGCTGCGAGCGGAAAAAGGGAAATGCCGCGTTTGATAAATCCGCATTGGTCAGCCGCGCCAGCAGGTCGCGCGCGCGCGGGCCTGCGACATTGAACCCGCACATGCTGTCGGTCAGGCTGTCGAAGCTGGTGCCCTCGGGCAAGGGCACATCATGGAAAAAGCGGGTGTGATACCGCTCTGCCATGCCCGACCCGATAACCCAGAATTCCTGCGCGCCCAGCCGTGTGACGGTGAAATCCCCCGCCACCCCGCCGCGCTTGCCGATCAGCGGCGTCAGGCAGGACCGGCCCACGCGGGTGGGCATCCGGTTGGCAAATACTGCATTCAGCCAGTCTTCGGCCCCCGGCCCAGCGATGCGGTATTTGGCGAAATTCGAGATGTCGATGATGCCTGCATGCTCGCGCAGTATGCGCGCCTCTCGGCCCACGCTGTCAAACCACGGTTGGCGCGTGAAACCGGCGCTGTCGGGGGTGGTTGCATCGAAATAGAGCGGGTGCTCCCATCCGTAATTCAGCCCGAACACAGCGCCCATGTCCTGCTGGATCGCATAGGCGGGGCGGGTGCGCGCGGGGCGGCCTGCGCTGCGTTCCTCGCCGGGGAAATGGATTTTGAAGCGGTTGGCATATTGATCGGCCACCCGCGCGCGTGTGAAATCCTTGCCCGCCCAATGCCCAAAGCGCGCCATGTCCCAGCCGAACAGGTCCAATGATGGTTCCCCCTCGACGATCCATTCCGCCGCCAATCTGCCAAGCCCGCCCGATTGGCTGAAACCGGGGATGATGCCGCAGCAGCAGAAATAGCCGCGCATTTCCGGCACGGGCCCCATCAGCGCCGACGAATCCGGTGACCAGATCATCGGGCCGTTGATGACGCGCTTGATGCCTGCCTCGCCCACCACCGGAACACGGTCGATGGCGCGCAGGATGTTGTCCTCGATCCGGTCCAGATCATCGGCGAACAACTCGTGCCCGAAACCCAGCGGTGTGCCATCTTCCGCCCAGAACCGCATATCGCGTTCATAGGCCCCCACCAGCAGTCCTTGCCCTTCCTGCCGCAAGTAATATTCGCCATCCCGGTCCGCGACCGAAGGCAGGCGGCGGCCCAGTGCGGCCACTTCCGCGATTGTTTCGGTCACGAAATACTGATGCTCGGTCGGGATAAGTGGAAGGGTTAGCCCTGCCAATGCGGCCACTTCGCGCGCCCAAAGCCCCGCTGCATTGATGACCCAAGGCGTGCGAATATCACCGCGTTCGGTGCGCACGATCCATGTGCCATCCGGCTGCGCCTCGGTTCCTGTCACAGGGGTGAAACGGTGAATTTCCGCGCCGCGCTGGCGTGCGCCCACAGCATAGGCATTGGTCACGCCCGACGGGTCAACATTGCCGCCATCGGGTTCAAACATGATGCATTGCACCCCGTCGAAATTGACCAACGGGTGCAGCCGCTCTGCCTCATCGCGCGACACTTCGTGAAAGTTCATCCCATAGCGGCGCGCTTTCGCTTCTTGCAGGCGTAACTGATGCACGCGCGCGTCTGTCTGCGCCAGATACAACGATCCGGGCTGGAACACGCCGCAAGACTGGCCGGTTTCTGCCTCCAACTCCTTATAAAGCTGCATCGTGTAATGTTGCAGCCGCGAGATGTTGGTGCTGTCGTGCAGCCCGTGAATATTCGCTGCTGCGTGCCATGTGGAGCCAGAGGTCAACTCACTGCGTTCCAGCAACACAACATCGGACCAGCCCAGCTTGGCGAGGTGATACAGGATAGAGCAGCCGATAACGCCGCCGCCAATGACAACGGCCTGCGCATGAGAGGGGAGGGGTTTTGCGTGTGTCATGGCTCGGCGGTTCCGATCTGTTCCTTGCGGGTGGCAACATAGGCGTCCAGTTCCTCGCGGATGGCGGGGTCCAGTGCGGGTTCTTCATATTCGACCAGCGCGCGTTGCCAGATTTCGGTGGCGCGTGTCAGCGCGGTTTTCGCCCCTGCCGCCTGCCAGCCGCCGTAATTCGTCCAATCTGACAAAAGCGGCTCGTAGAACGCGGTCTGGTAGCGTGCAATCGTATGCTCGGTGCCAAAGAAATGCCCACCTGTGGGGACGGCTGCGATGGCGTCGAAACCAAGCTCCGCCTCGGAAAACTCGACCGGCTTCAACACCTCGATCATGTTCTGCAAAATCTCGATATCAAGGATCAACTTTTCATAAGACGCGGTCAGCCCACCTTCCAGCCAGCCCGCCGCGTGATAGATCAGGTTGCCCCCGCCCAGAACCGCCCCCCATGTGGACATGCTGGTTTCATAGGCCGCCTGCAAATCCACTGCATTCGAGGCATTGGCGTTCGATGTGCGGTAGGGCAGCCCATAGCGCCGCGCCAGTTGTCCGGCGATCAGATTGGCCTTGGTGTTTTCCGGGGTGCCAAAGGCAGGCGCGCCCGATTTCATATCCACATTCGAGGTGAACGCCCCGTAGATCACCGGCGCACCGGGGCGCACAAGCTGGGTCAGCACCACACCAAACAGCGCCTCGGCATTTTGCTGGGCCATTGCGGCGGGCAGGGTCACAGGCGTCATGGCCCCCATCAGTGTGAATGGCGTGATTGAGACGGGCTGTCCATGTTCGGCCATTGCAATCAGCCCCTCGCCCATTTCCTCGTCAAACAGACGTGGCGAATTGATCGAGATGATGGTCGTCACACCGGGGCTATGGGCCATATCCGCGACCGAGATGCCGCGCGCAATCGCCATCATGTTGATCCCGTCCATCACCCGCCCCCGCCCGATGGCCGAGACATGAAAGGACAATTCACTCAGCCGCAGATTGGCCAGATATGTGTCCAGATGCCGCGAATTGGCGGGCAGTTCCATCGGCGAGGTGACCTGATTGCCGATCAGGTGAATCGCGTTGAAATACTGGGCCAGACGGATGAAGTTTTCATAATCCGCCATGTTGCCCGCGCGCCGACCCCTGATGCAGTCATGCACATTGGGCGGGCCTGCAACCAGCCCGAAACATAGCGAGTTGCCGCCAATCTCGACGCGGCGCGCAGGGTTGCGGGGGGTCAGGCTGGTGTGGCTTGGCACTGTTGAGAGTGCGTGATTGACCAGTTCTTCATCAAAGCGCACCAGCCCGGTGTCGCGGTCCACCTTGGCGCCCGCCTTGGCGAACAGGTCCAGCACTGACGCACCGATAACACGGATGCCCAGTTCCGACAGGATGCGCAGAGAGGTTCGGTGAATCGCCTCAACCCCGTCTGCACCTGCAATTTCCATAGGTTGATAGGGGTTCGTCAGGTTTTGCCACGGCAGTTGCGGCAAGCCCGTGCTGGTGCGACCGGCCTTGCTACGCCGTCCCCCTGCGCGGCGCGGCGCGTTCATGACAGTGCCCGCAAGGATGCAGCGGGGCGGGGCAGGGGGCGGGTGAGCATCGCGTTTCCTTCCTGTGCAGGACAGAAGAAGCATACGATGATGATGCGCAGTCGCAGGCTGCAAAAGGCGACATTTTGCCCAATCCACGCGCCAAATTGCGCCATGCTGGTGTTCGCCACCTGACGAAAAGTTCCCGCGCCCCAAGCGATGCTTTCGCGAGGGGCGGCTTTGCGGGACGGAGCCGCCGGTCGCTGGCTGGTTCTGCGCGGAATCAAGGGCGTCAGCCCGCCGCGCATCGCCGGGCCGCACCCACGGCACGGCGATTTGGCTGCCACCTGAGCATAGC
>SLAT01000207.1 GCA_007126715.1 Roseinatronobacter sp. | reverse complement strand
GCTTGCGCGCGTCTGCGATGCCGATGGGCAGGAGGTGCCGGAGACGGGATCCTGTCGCGGTCATGTGAGTGGAAGTTTCTTTCACCTGATTGCCGAGGACGCGCCATGAGCGGACGCGAAAAAGGGGGGCTGTCTGCCCCCCTCTTTGGCCTGCGGCCAAATTCACCCCCCGAGGATATTTTACCAAGGATGAAACGGGCATGAGCGGGTTTGTTTCCTTCATAGGCTCTGGTCCCGGTGACCCCGAGTTGTTGACGCTGAAAGCGGTGGCGCGTCTGAAGGTGGCGGAAGCGGTGTTATTTGATGACCTGTCTGCGGGTGCGATGCTGGGTCATACCGCGCCCGGTGCTGATCTGGTGGCTGTGGGCAAGCGCGCGGGACGCCTTTCGCCCAAGCAGGATCATGTCAGTCGATTGCTGGTGGATTATGCAAAGACAGGGGCGCGTGTGGTCCGGCTTAAATCGGGTGATCCGGGAATATTCGGGCGGCTGGAAGAAGAGATCACGGCCTGCCGCGCGGCAGGGATCGGGTTCGAGATCATACCAGGTGTCAGTTCTGCCAGTGCGGCTGCCGCTGCGGCCTGCATACCTCTGACGCGACGGTTGTCTGCGCGGCGGGTACAGTTCGTCACCGGCCATGACATTCGTGGGGCCCTGCCCGAAGGGTTGCACATGGCTGCCCTGGCCGACCCGGATGCCACAACAGTGGTGTTCATGCCCAAGCGTACATTCGGTGAGCTGGCACAGGGGTTGCTGGATGCCGGGTTGCCACCAGATACACCTGCGCTTCTGGCCGAGAATGTCAGCCATCCCGACCAACGCCTGACACGCAGCACGGTATCTGGCCTTGCGGCCATGCTGGCCGCCAGCACCAGTGCCGCCCCGGCGCTGATCCTCTATGGCCCGCTGGCCGGGGAGGAGTGATGATTGATCTGCATCTTGTCGGCATCGGCACTGGCAATCCCGATCATCTGACGCGGGCTGCGATCAAGGCGCTGAACAGCGCTGATCTGATCCTGTTGCCGCGCAAGGGGCCTGACAAGGCCGATCTGGCTGATCTGCGTCGCCAGATATGCGCCGAGGTGCTGGAGCATCCGATGCGCATCGTGGAATTCGACCTGCCGCGGCGCGCCGCTGACCAGCCCTATCTGGGTGCTGTCGCCGATTGGCATGATGCAATTGCACAGTGCTGGCGCAATGCGATTGAGGCGCATCTTCCGCAGGGCGGGGGCGTGGCGCTTATGGTCTGGGGTGATCCGTCGCTTTATGACAGCAGTCTGCGCATTGCCGAGAGGTTGGGCGCTGCTGGCCTGCCCATTCGCACCCATGTCGTGCCGGGGATCACGAGCCTGCAGGTTCTGACCGCCGCCCATGCCATCCCGCTGAACCGATTGGCCGCGCCCGTCACCATCACGACCGGGCGGCGTTTGCGCGACGAGGGCTGGCCGGAAGGGGTGCAGACCCTGGCGGTGATGCTGGATTCCGGCGGCGCGTTTGAGGGGCTGGACCCTGATGGCCTGCATATCTGGTGGGGCGCATATGTCGGCATGGCCGAGCAGGTTTTGATCGCAGGGCCGCTTGCCGATGTGGCGGGTGAAATCCTGGAGAAGCGCGCGCACCTGCGGGCGGCACATGGCTGGATCATGGATATCTACATTCTGCAACGGCTTGACAGAGATTGCGCCACATAGGTGCCCGCCGGGTGCGCGGTTTGCCAATCACATCATGGAGCCAGCACAAAGGCTGGCGACCCCGTCGATATGGCTGAGATGCGGGACTAGCTCGCGGCGCGCAGCAGGCGCACGATACCTGCAATCACTGCTTTCGATTGCCGCGCAAGGTTTGCGTTGCGCCGAACAGGGCGGGCCAGAACCGGACCTATTCGCCAATAGAGCGCGATAAAGCCGCGCCCCCATGCCCGGTGCACAAGCCATTCATCCCGAAATGCGCGCAGGAACACCACATCGGGGTGATAAGGGTCTTGATATGCGGCCGTCGCAACAAAGCACGATCCGTCAGAGCTGCCTTTCTCGTCCTTCTCGTCGTCGTCGTCATCCTCTTCCTCTGTGTCATCCTCGGAAAACAGCTCTGGCGCGTCGTCTTCGTTCTGGTCTGACCTGGTATCGGTTTCACTTTCGGACTGCTGGCTGACGTAGGTGTATCCACCTGCGTCGTCGCTCCAGAATGCGGTATTGCCGTAGAGAAGACCGTCCACTTCGAGGCTGGGCGGCACTTCGTTGCCGTAGAACCCTATCTCGACCCGAAGCGCGTGGAGCAACTCATCCTCGGGGTCGGGCGTGATCGTGATGATCGGATCGTCACTCTCGGCCCTCAATTCGGCGGCTTCCATGAAGGCCAGAAGGGACACGCCGCGCAACTCGACTGAGGCCATATGTCCATAATTGAGAACCGTATTGCCCGCGTCATTCTCGTGCAACTCGACGCTGAGAGGGTCGATTTCATGTTGCAGCGTGATCAGGTCTGTCTCTGGCTTGAAGTCGAGGATGACATCGTGGCCTTCGTCCTTGGCGAAATGAAAGCGGTTGATGCTGTCACTGCCACCGCCACCTTCCAATGTGTTGTTGCCACGCCCGCCAACCAGGGTGTCATTGCCCTCGCCGCCCGATAGAAAGTCGTCGCCTCTGCCACCATGAAGATAGTCATCGCCAGCCCCGCCATACAGGCTGTCATTTCCATCACCGCCCCAGATCATGTCATCGCCGGCACCGCCATAGATGACATCATTGTCCAGACCGCCTGCAATCAGGTTGTTTCCACCACCGCCATAGATCGTATCATTGCCGGTGTTGCCGTCGATGACGTCGTCCCCCGTGCCGCCGCGCATGAGCTGGTCGCCGGTCGCCTTGTCGCCTTGGGTATTTCCTTTGCCGCCGAACATGTGAACCGCTGCGCCGTCTGTGGATGCGGCAAGCACCTCTTCGCCATTCGGAGCGAAGTTGAGGATCAGCGCGTCTTCTCGATGGGCGTAGAATTCGCGCGGCACGAAGTTCTTGGGGTTTTCATATTGCACTGTCTGCGCGTCTCGAAGGGTCTGGAGCGCGCTGGGAAGCAGGAAATGCCGTTCTTCGCCGGTCAGGCCAGAGGTGCCGTTCTGCAAGTCCCGTGCGCCATCTAGCGCGTAGAAAATATTGTCCCCAATGGCGAGAAAATACTGTGGCCCAAGGTTTTCGGCACTGAATTCGGGGTGTTCCGTTTCGATGACGCGCACCAGAACAGTACCACCGCCGGGCAGGTCGATCACGCGGGGCAGGTCGGTCAGGTCAATCTCTTGGCCCTCGATCAGGATGCGGTCTGATGATGGGTCGAAATCATCCAGACGCCCGATGATTGGCGAGAAATTCTGCTCGATATTTGTAAACTGATACGTGTTCATGCCATGCCCGCCATAGGCATGATGGCCCTGTGTGCCGCCAGCATCAGGGATCTTGGTCACATCCAGAATGAACCAGTCATTGCCAGTCGCGCCATACATGTGGATCTGCCCGCTATTCGGGACTGACCCTTCGAGGATGTCATCGTCTGCGAACCCCATTAACCCGACGCTGGAATGCCCGCTTACACTCAGGTCGCGATGGTGGATCAGGTGGTCATTGCCAGCCCCGCCCCTGATCCTGTCGGTGGTGAAATCGTCACGGATAATCGAATCCGCTATCGGCATGGCATGAGGCATCATTCCCTCCGGAGGATGGACCGTCTCGTGCTGCCAGTTCAGGATATGTGGTCAGCCGATCAGGAAGCGGGGTGTTGTAAGCCGACACTGAGATACGAGATGGGGTACAACTCTTGATCATCCCGAGATGAGGACAATACAACTATTGGTTGAGCATATGTCATATCACATTTTCGTTACACGTGTATTTTGAGCGGAATTAGCGCGCATTTGACCGAACGGGAAAGAATGCCGGACTGCTTACATCCAGAACCGTGGGTATCTTTCTGTCGTGTGCTATCTGGTGCGCATGCACAGAACCGTCAGCCCAAATCCAACTGCGGCGCAGACGATCCTGGGATCAAATGCGTGCGGCATAAAGAAATAGTCATGATCCTGCGCTGGGCAATTCCAGACGTGTCAGCCCAGATAATGGTCTGTCGCACCTGAGTGGAACACCCCATTTTCGGGTTGCTACAACAGCTCTGACAATTCCTTCGCCGCCTGTTTCAAGCGCGGCAACAAGGCATGGCCCTTTTCAAGTGAAATGCGCTGTGTCGGGCCTTGAAAGGCGATCGTGGCTGGCATCCGCCCGTATTTGTCATGGATGGGCATGGCAAAGGCGATAGCCCCGTCAAGAAATTCCTCGTTATCGACAGCAAAACCTTGCGCGCGCACCTTGGCAATCTCGGCGCGCAACGCATCGCGGTCAGTGATTGTATATTGTGCCTTGGCCTCTAGTTCGACATTGCGCAAATAGCTTTCAAGCCGCAATTCACTGAGCGTGGACAGGTATAATTTGCCCGAGGCCGTGCAATATAGGGGCACATGGGTGCCGACCGAGAATTGCACGCGCAGCGGCCATTCAGTCTCTACCCGGTCCAGATAGACCATCGCCTCGCGGTCGGGGATGGCAACATTGCATGTCTCGCCGGTATCTTTCGCCAATGCGCGCAGGACCGCAAGCCGAGAGGTGCGTACCCGCATGGTTGACAGCGTGGCAACAGCAAATTGCCGCGTGCGTGGGCCAACTGAATAAGACCGTCCATCCGGCTCGCGTTGCAGATAGCCCTCTTCTTCAAGGGTCTGGAACAGCCGGTGCACAGTGGCCTTGGGCAAGTCCGTTACGGGACCAAGATCGGCTGGGGTCACAGGGCCACCAATGCGCACGATTTCTTCCATGATCGTCAGCATACGCAAGGTTGTCGGAATGCGGCCTGTTTGCGTGTCGCCTTGCCTGTCTGTTTTTTGCATCGTCGTTCATGCCCATAAGTGTCCCCGCCCCTGTCTCAGGTCAGCGCCAGTGACAGCCACGGAACGAAGGCAACCAGCACCCAAACTGCGATGAGAGCAATTAGATAGGGCACTATATACTTCAGCAAGCGCATATATGGCACCCCGGTTACACCACTTGCGACATAAAGGTTCAGCCCATAGGGCGGTGTGATGAACCCGATAGAGCCACCGATCAGGAAAATGACCGCGAAATGCACCGGATCGACCCCCACACTAACGGCGATTGGCGCAAGGATCGGGGCCATGATAATGGTGTTAGGCAGGCTTTCCAGCACCATTCCCGCAATGAACACAAAGGCCATTGCCATCAGCAGGACAGCATAATACCCGCCGATGCCGGTCATGAAACTCTCGATTGCGTCTTTTGCACCTAGTAGCGACAGGATTTGCTGCATGACGACCGAAATGCCGATCAACGGGGCCAGCATGCCAGCAATGCGTGCAGAATTCAGCACGACAGAGGGCAGGTCGCGCAGGCGGAACCCCTCGACAAGCACCATCTCGATCCAGCCCGGCACGCGGGTCAGGTCCTCATTCTCTGACTGGCCGCGATTGATCAGCCGGTATAGTGGCCGCGAGATCAGCGCCACGATGATGCAAAACCCGACAGTCACACCTGCCGCTTCGGTCGGGGAGAACTTGCCAGTATAGATGCCCCATAGCACCAGACCGATCGCGAAAAAGCCCAGCCATGCGCCAAAGGCCGTTTTCAGCATGCGGTCAAACTGAAAGCGGATCAGATGCCCCCAGCCATTCATGCGGCATACGATCCAGCAGGTGATCTGCATCCCCACCACCATCAGCGCGCCGGGGATGATACCGGCCAAAAACAACTCTGAAATCGACAGGTTCATCAGGAACCCGTAGACAATGAAGATGATCGAGGGCGGGATGATAATGCCCACAGTGCCCCCCGCCGCTGCGGTCGCCGCTGCGAAGCGTTCATCAAAACCGTTTTTAACCATGCGCGGATGCATCATTGCGCCAATCGTTGCCGTTGTCGCGGAATTGGACCCCGAGATTGCCGCGAATAACCCGCATGCCCCGATACTTGCCATACCAAGCCCGCCGCGCAGCCAGCCAAGACAGGCATAGGCAAAAGACGACAGCCTGTGCGCGATCCCGGAGCGGTTGATCAGATCCCCCGTCAGAATGAACAGGGGCATCGCCAGAAGTGCAAAAGATGTCGTAAATACCGCCGAGAAGGCGTAGCCGATATTGTCGAGCGTCAGATCGACAACAAAGCTCATGGCGACAACCCACAGGCCGATGACAAGAAAGATCGGCACGCCAAGCATGAAAAAGCCCGAGGCGATCAGCGAGAATATCAGCGTAAGCGTTCCGTCTGTCATGGATGAAGTCCTATTCGCGAGCAAGTTCGTTGGTCAGGCCGAATTCGCGGCCCGCGCGGTAATTGCGGATATCCTGAAGCAGGTTTTCCAACACGCGCGCATACAGCAGCAACCAGGCCGCCGGGACACATATGTAGAACCACCACCGCATCACATTGTCGGTGCCCAGCAGCATCTGGAAATTCGCAGCCGAATTCGCGGTAAGGCGCAGGGTGGCGACCATGACGATCACAGCCATGATATACCACAGCACTGCATCAAGGCAGGACAGCGCCAGCCGCCCCTTGGGGGGCATCATCGCGCGGAATTCGCCAAAGGACAGATGCGTGCGCAGCTTGACGTTATAGGCGCAGCCGATCCATGTGAGCAGCAAAAACAGATAGGGCGGCAGCGTCGTTGACCACGGCGCCTGCACATTAAACACAAACCGGCGGATCACTTCGACAAAGATGATGGCGGCGATGGTCAGATAGATGAAGAACATTGCGGTTGGTTCAAGATAGCGGTCAAGAAGTTTGATCTTGCGCAAGGCCATCATGACCAGAAACGCTGCAGGTAGCAGTGCCATTGCAACGATCCAGTAAAGTACCGGGTTTCGAATTGCGCGCGATATGGCCCAGGATTGGCCCGATAGGACCGCGTCCCAGATTGCCATGAACCCTGTCAATAATTCCTGCATACTTGGACGGTCCCGTGCTGGCGAGAGAAGGAGCAGCCATCAGCCAAGGCGCTGTTCAAGCAAGCCCCGCATGTTGATGGTCTGAAAAGGCAACAAGACGAAAGCTCGCGCCCGGTGATCTATCTCCGGGCGCGGCCTGATGTGTCAGATCAACCGCGCCACCAGCGGCGTGGCTCGACATTCTCGGCCAGCATATCGGCGGGGATTTCACGCGCGATGCGGTGAATCTCGGTATAGGTGTCAATACCACCTGCCCAGTTATTGATCCGCTCGCGCCACTGTTCCCAAGGTCCGGGCACAAATTCAGGCGAACACATTTCTTCGGCCTCGCGCCGGGCATCGGCGGTCAGGAAGGCGTTGCGCACGCCATGCTCGGCAAAGATGGTTCCGGGCATTTGCGGGTCTGAGAAGCCGACAGTATTTATCAGTGCAGCCTCATTGGCATATTGCGCTGCAATCTGCGCCAGATAGGAAGATTCCATCACAGCATCCTGCAAATGGCCATCCAGCTTGTCGAAACTGTCAGCAGACATGGCCGTATGTTCGGTCCCGCAGAAGAAGCGCAGATCAACGCTTTGCGACACGACGGGCGACATATTGGCATAGGCCACTGCCGATGCCCAAGTTTCGGCACCGTCAATCAAACCCTGACGCAAGCCATCCAGTGTCTCTTCCCAAGCGATCGGGGTCGGGTTGAGGTTCATCAACTCCATCGCGATGCGCCCAAGCTGGGTGCCGGTCACGCGGTTTCGTGTGCCCGCCAGCTCGGTGATGCTGGTGACTGTCGGTTTGTCGCGGAAGGAATTTCCAAGCTGGATGCCACGCAATTCGCAATGCGTGAACAGGAATTTCAGACCGTGCATCCGCTCCAACGGCTCTCGCAAGATGCGATTGCTTTCCGGGCTGTAGAAGAAATGGTACTGCGCAGCACGGCTGGGGAACATGTAGGCGTAATCCAGCACATTCAGATAGGGTGCACCGCCCGCCGAATTCTGGGTTGAGGCAGAGAACAGATCGACAATGCCTTCTTGCGTCTTGGACACACAATCAAGCTGGCCGCAGATCTGGTTGTCGCCGATAAATTCAATCCGCAATTCGCCATCCGTACGCTCCTCAATGTCGCGGATAAACTCCAGAATGCCGGTCCGTTCAATCATAAGGTTGCGCGTATTGAAACCGGCTGCACCGTGGCGAAGTGTGAAGCGCGCTTCTTTGGCAAAGCGCTTGTCGTAAGTTGATTCTGCTGCCTTGGCCAATTGCGGCAGCGTCACCGCGCCGGTCAGCCCCCCCAGAGCAAGCATGGTCGAACTCATACCGAAGCGTTGCGTGATGCGTAGAAAATCGCGGCGTGAAATGCCGGAAAGGTCACGTTTAGTCATGGTCTCCTCCCTGATCTGACTAATCGACGAAAGTAGCTTACTCCATTTTTGAGACTTGAGGTTTCAAAAAAGCACCTCTATGTTTTTGAGTCAAGCGTTTTGACGCGCGGGCCGATTCAGGGGAGGGGACAGATGTTCGACCAAGAGGCGGATGTCGTTATTGTCGGGGCAGGGTCAGCGGGCTGTGTTCTGGCCAACCGGTTAAGTGCTGATCCAAGCCTGCGCGTTTTGTTGATTGAGGCGGGCGGGCGCGACCTGAATCCTTGGATACATGTGCCTGTCGGGTATTTCCGCACGATGGGCGATCCCGCGCTTGACTGGTGCTATATGACCGAACCCGACCCGGGCCTGAACGGACGCCGCTTGCCTTGGCCGCGCGGCAAGGTGCTTGGGGGGTCATCATCGCTGAATGGTTTGCTTTATGTCCGGGGACAGCCGCAGGACTATGACCGCTGGCAACAGATGGGCAATCAAGGTTGGGGGTGGGATCAGGTCTTGCCCTATTTTCGCCGCGCCGAGGATCAGGAACGCGGCGAAGATGAATTTCACGGGGTGGGTGGCCCGCTCTCGGTCAGTAATGCGCGATTGTCGCGCCCGATCTGCGATGCATGGGTCGCGGCCGCACAAAACGCAGGGTATCCGTTCAACCCCGACTATAACGGGGCAACCCAAGAAGGGGTCGGATATTTCCAACTGACCGCGCGCAACGGGCGGCGGTGCAGCTCTGCCGTGGCTTACCTGAATTCAGTGCGCAAGC
>SLAT01000025.1 GCA_007126715.1 Roseinatronobacter sp. | reverse complement strand
TGACGGCACTGCTGTTTCACGTCGCAATTGTGTGACCGAAGTAGGTCAACTCTGGTGCCGGGTTTCGCTTGTCGCGGCTCCGAGTATAACCGGATATGTTTCCGCCGATTACCTCTCAACGCCCTGAGGCCCGGCTACTATTCCCGTTTTTCGCATCGCGCGTTCCGACCGTCAGGCCCAATAGGCCAGTTTTCCTTTCGTAAAACATGAAACGGTCCCGGATTGGCAGGATGCTTTGCAGAACTTAAAGGGCGGCATCAGCATGACGCCGCCCCAAGGCAAAAGAGCATGCAGGCGGATGGCCTGCGCGCTGTCTAACCGGTTATTGCATCAATTCAGTCCAGATCTGGGTATGAATGTCATTGACCTCTTGCGGACAGGACTGGCCCCAGCGCCCTGCCTCTGCTTGCTCATCAGGCACGTTGATCTCTGGTGCGTCGCGCATCTCCGCATCCATAAACTCTTCAGAGCCGGTGATCCCGTTCGAATAGCGCGCAAAATTCGAGATGAGCGCCGCGATTTCGGGTTGCAGGACAAAGTTGATGAACTTCATTGCATTTTCGGGATTTGGCGCATCTGCCAGCACGGCCGCATTGTCCATCCAGATCGGATATCCGGTTGCCGGATAGCCATAAGCGAAATTGTCGTTTTGCAACCGCACACGCATGGACGCGCCATTCCAGTAGATACCTGCCGCGAAGTCACCAGCGGCATAACTGTCGACCGCCCCATAATCCAGCGCAAGCCAATGTGGTTTGGCAGACATCAGGCTATCGCGCACAGCGCGCAACACATCACGGTCGGTCGTGCAACGCTCGCCACCGTGATAATAAATTGTCATCGCCATCACATCAGACATTTCTGGAATGACATTGATCCTGCCCTGCAACTCGGCAGGTGGGTCAATAATCAGCTCGATATTGTTAATGTCACCGCTATAGACCGACGTATCCACAATCACACCCGTTGTTCCCCAAGCCCACGGCACCGTGTATTCACGGCCCGGATCAAACGGCACATCAACCCATTGCGGTGCGATATTGCCAAGATTGGTGACAATCTCGCGGTCAAGCGGCTGGATCAACCCCTCGGAAACCCATGTATCGATATAAGTGTCTGAAGGAACGACAATATCAAAGCCATGCCCACCCTGACGAATACGCGCAAGGGCTGTGTCATTGCTGTCGAAATCGGTCAATGTAACTTCAATTCCAGTCTCGGCGGTAAACCGCTCCAGAATCTCTGGGTTGGTGTAGTTTCCCCAGTTGTAAAGATTGACCACACCTTCGGCGCTCGCAAGAGCGGTGCTACCAAGCAAGGCCAAACCGGCCCATCCAGCTATAGTTTTCATTGTTATCGTCTCCCTGTGGTTGGTGGTGGAACCCTCAGCGCCCGCGGGTGCGAGTGATGAGGAAGAATGCTGTCACAATCACCAGCGACAGCGCGAGAAAAAGTGTCGCAATAGCGTTCATTTCCGGTGTTACCGTCCGGCGAAGCTGGCCAAGCATGTATGTGGGCAACGTATCCTGCCCTGCGGATTTCACGAATTCGGTGATCACCACAGTATCGAGTGAGATAACAAACCCCAGCATGAACCCTGCCAGAATACCCGGCACCATGAGCGGCAGGGTGATATACCGAAATGCCTGAATAGGTGACGCATAGAGATCGGCTGCCGCGGCCTCTAGCGCGTGATCAAGCGTTTCCAGCCTTGCGCGGATCGGCAGATAGGCAAAGGGAATGCAAAAAGCCGTATGCGCAGCAACCAGATAGCCCATCCCGGTATAGCCTGTTTGAACCTTGATCGCGGCCACGAAGATCAGCAAAGCAATGCCGGTTACAATTTCGGGCACCATCAGGGGTTGGTTGATAAGCGCATAGATCATGGTCTGGCCGGGAAAGCGCCCCACGCGGGTGGTGCCAAGTGCAGCCAATGTCGCAAGGACTGTTGCAAGACCGGACGCCGTGACCGCCAGCCAGAGCGAGCGCAGCGACACATCGCGCACCTGCGTATTGTTGAACGCAGCCTGATACCATTGCAGCGAAAACCCCTCCCAGCGCGACTGCGAAACCCCCTCATTGAAGGAGAACATCACCAATATGATAATGGGCAGATACAGCATGACGAAGGTCACGATGGCAATCAGCCCAAAGCCGGGCAATTGAGTAATGGAAAAGCGCGCTCTAGCCACGACGCACCTCATCATTTCGGCCAACGACGCGAAGGTAAAAGATCAGCGCGCCCACCACAACAACCAGCATAAGCAGCGCCAGCGCCGCGCCCAGAGGCCAATTTCGCCCTTGCCCGAATTGCAGTGCAATCAGGTTGCCAAGCATCATTGTTCGCCCCCCTCCCAGAATGCGCGGCGTGACATAGGCGCCAATGGCAGGGATGAAGACCAGGATGGACCCTGCTATGAAACCCGGTTTCACTTGTGGCAGAATGACATGCCACAACACATTCAACCGACTGGCATAAAGATCATATCCAGCCTCGACCAAGCTGAAATCCATCTTTTCCATTGCGGCGTAGAGCGGCAGCACCATTAGCGGCAAAAACACATAGGCCATGCCCAGAAGCACCGCAAATTCGGTGAACATCATCTGGATGGGGCTGTCGATCAGCCCTGTCCACATCAACACCGCATTGATCGTGCCATTGTTGCGGATCATTTCCTGAATAGCGAAGGTACGGATCAGCAAATTGGTCCAGAAGGGAATTGTGATCAGAAACAACCAGATGGTCCGGGTAAGGCGCGGGCGGGTTGCGATGAACCAGGCGGTCGGAAAGCCCAGAAAGGCGCAGATGAATGTGGTTTGCAAGGACAGCCAGATCGAGCGCCAGAAAACTTGCAGATGCGCAGTGTTCCATTCGACAAGATCGGGCTCGAATATATCGCGGCGGAAAAACACCCGGAACCACGCCTCTAACGTGAATTCCCAGCTGACACCGCCCATATTGCCGGGGCTGAGGAAGGAATAGACCGCCACGATCAGCAAAGGGCCTGACGCTGCCAGAAGCAGAACGATCAACGCCGGAGTGCAAAGCAGCCACTTCCAACCATGCCCGCGCATCGCTTAATCCTCCAGCACACGTAGCGCGCCGGGCGCGAAGGAAAGGCCCAGCCTTGTCCCCGGTGCAGGGGATGGCTGGTCCGGGCGGTTTTGACGGCGCAGGACGAAACCTTGCGCGTCATCAAGCAACAGATGCAAATGGGTGTCTGTCCCGAAAAAGGTGGCCGCTTCGACCACAGCCTGCATCTCGCCCTGCCCTGCGGCGGTCGGCTCTGCCTGTTCAGGCCGGATTACAGCAGTGACACGTGAACCGACAGGCGGGCTGATGCTTTCGGGCAGCCGCGCAGAGGCCTGTCTGCCGCCCGGCAGTTCCAACACCGCTTCTCCGTTGCCTATTTCCTTCACGCGCAAGATCAGAAAATTTGTATCGCCAATAAAATCGGCCACAAACCGATTGACGGGGGCGTTATAGATTTCCTGTGGTGGCCCTAGCTGAAGGATCTCGCCGGCCGACATGACGGCGATCCGATCCGACATGGTCAGCGCTTCTTCCTGATCGTGGGTCACAAAAACAAAGGTAATGCCCGTCTCGGCCTGCAAGCGTTTAAGTTCGCTCTGCATTTCCTTGCGCAACTTCAAATCGAGCGCGCTAAGCGGTTCATCCAGCAACAGCACACGTGGGCGCGGTGCCAGCGCGCGCGCAAGCGCGACGCGTTGCTGCTGCCCACCTGAAATTTCCGAAGGCAGCCGGTCGGCCATCGCTTCCATGCGCACAAGCTGCAGCATCTCGGCCACGGTTGATTTGATTTCGGACTTTGGCTTGCCCAGCATCTTGAGTCCGAAGCCGATATTATCCGCAACGCTCATATGCGGAAACAGCGCGTAGGATTGAAAAACGGTGTTGATAGGGCGCTTGCTGGGGCCAAGCCCGGTCACTTCCTTGCCATTAATCTTTAGTACGCCTGTGCTGGGTTCCTCGAACCCCGCTATGATGCGCAAGAGTGTAGTCTTGCCGCAACCCGACGGACCAAGCAGGGTAAAGAACTCGCCACTGCCAATGCTCAGGTCGATACCGCTTAGCGCATGGAACGCAGAAGCACCTTGTCCGAAGGACTTGTTCAACCCGGTGATCTCGATTTCCTTCTGCACTTTGCTGTCCTTTTCATGGCCCCGCAGGGTCAGAATGCGCTGTCCTTTTCCCAGACAATCTGACCACCGCAGATGGTCATCTCGACCTGCATCGCGCCGATTTCTTCCGGCGTTGCTGCTTCAATATCCCCGCCAAGGATAACCAGATCGGCCAGATATCCCGCGCGCAACTGTCCCTTTTGGGCTTCGCTATGGGTCGCGGCGGCACCACCGGTCGTATATGCGGCCAGAATATCATACAGGCTCAGGCGTTCATCTGCGGCCCCCTCATATATCGGGCGCTGCAAGGCAGATTGGATACCGCGCAACGGGTTAAGGTCGGCAACCGGCCAGTCACTGGCAAAGGCCAGCGGAACCCCCGCATGTGCAAGGCTTTGCTGCAAGTATGCATCCCCCCAACGGGCCTGACCAATCTTGTTCATTGTCGGCTGCAAAGGGAAATCACTTGCCCCCGGGGCGTGAATGGGCTGGATCGAGGCGATAACGCCAAGGTCTTTCAGCCGCCCGATATCGGCTTTGTCGATCAGTTCGATATGCTCGATCCTGTGGCGGGCATCGCGCGGGCCATTTGCCAGTCGCGCGCTTTCATAGCCATCAAGCACGCGGCGCACTGCGCCATCACCAATCGCGTGGACAGCAATCTGAAGGCCACGCCGGTCAGCCTCTGTCGCAATGGCGGCGAATTCCGATTCTGACCATAGCGGCTCTCCTCGCCAGCCGGGGCGGTCCGGGTAATCATTGATCATGACAGCCGTGCCGCTGTCGATAACACCATCCATGAACAGCTTGACGAAACCCGATGACAGCCAGTCATCGTCAAATTGTTGCGCCATCTGGCTGGCGATATCCAGATCGGTCAATGTGCTGCCATTGGTATAGTGAAACGGCACCTTCACCCTTGCAGTCAGCCGCCCATCCCGGCGCAGACGATCAAGAATGCGCAAGCTGTAGAGATTGCCATCCATATTTGTCAGGCTGGTCAATCCAAGCCTTGCGCAATGTGCAAGACCTTTGGCCATAATCTCGCAATCGGCGGCAAATTCTTCTTCAGTCGGGTAGGGGTCGGGGTCTTTGCCCGTGGCCAGTCCCGCCATGATCCTATGCGCACCCGCCAATGCAAGCACAGGGGCCTTGGCCTGAAATTCCCGCAACTCGCCCGTGGCCAAGCCGTCATCGCCCATCACGATTTCATTGCCCGGCCCCAGACTGCGCCCTTCCAATATGCCTGCGCGCTGAAGCGCCAATGTATTGGCCCATGCTGTGTGATGATCGGCGGCAAGGACACAAACAGGGCGGTCGGGCAAAATTGCGTCCAGATCCTGCCGTGTCAGTGAACGGCCAATAATATCATAGTCGCACCCTTGCCCAAGGATCACGGGCAAATGCGGATGGGCTGCAGCATAGTCGCGCAAAGCCTCGGTGAGTGCATCAACACCCTCTACGCCAAGAAGTTGCAAATGCTCCAATTCACCTGCGCCAACGAAAAGATGCAGGTGACTTTCAATAAAGCCGGGCAGAACCGTACGGCCATGAGCATTGATCACGCGCGTCGCACCATCAGCCAAAGCCATTATCTCGGCATCTTCGCCAATAGCGATCACTTTGCCTGCGGCCAAGGCAACAGCACTGGCCCGCGTCCGATCAGGATCCATCGCCAGCACGCGGGCATTAACAATCGCAAGATCTGATCTGTGCACTCATGCCCCCGTACAGCAATGCAACATTTGATCAAATCATAAACAGGTGGTTGCTAGCTTGTCTATGGTTTTGCTTCACGAGGATGAGAGAGTTTTCCCCGCGCAAAGAAATTAAGCCCGCTTGGGGATCGACCGCCAAGATCAGAAACCTGATTGCGGCCTTATGTGCACAAGATGCTTTGGATGGGCAGAGCCGTGCTTGCTTCTGGTCCGGGTCGCATCGTTTGCGATGATCAGCGCCCCGCGAAAGAATGGCACCTCACTTAGACATTGCAGGAAAGGAAATATCGGCAAGGGTGCGGCGGTCGAGTTGCGCAAGAAATGCGGCTTCCGCCGCCGCCAGTTCTGCACGCAAGCGACACCCAGGCAATAAGGTACAACGTCGGTCAGCAGGGTCGAAGCACTGCACCAAAGCCTGTCCCTCTTCCAGAATGCGCACGATATGACCAAGCTTGATCTGCGCAGGATCACAAGCCAACCTTGCCCCGCCCCCACCGCCACGCCGGGTTTCCACAATCCCTTCGGTAGATAATTTCTGAATGATCTTGGTCAGATGGTGGCGCGAGATTTCAAATTCCTCTGCCAATTCTTTTGTCGAGAAACTGCGCCCGGGCGCGCCAGCCATGCGCATCAACGCACGAAAACCGTAATCAGTGAAAGATGTCAGGCGCATGACTTCCGACCGTTTCATTTGAATTGGTATTTACAATACCTATTACGCGGCGTACCGTCAATACATCCGACCTAGCGAAGGATTGGACGCGATGACTACTGCCAGTTCAAGTCGCAGCTGGACCGGACCAGCCCTTCTTAGCTACGGGTTCCGGCCGTTCTTTCTGCTCTCAGGTATTTGGGCCTGCTTTGCGATGGTTTTCTGGCTGATGCTGCTGGCCGGATTGGAAACTTTACCCATCGCCTTTGCTCCAACCGAGTGGCATGTGCATTCTTTTGTCTTCGGTTATCTTTCTGCTGTTATCGCTGGTTTCCTTCTGACAGCGGTGCCAAACTGGACCGGACGACTGCCTGTCGTGGGTTGGCCGCTGGCGGGTTTGGTCGGGTTGTGGGTGCTTGGCCGTATGGCGACCATGGTCGGGGCAAGCTGGCCGGTCGCACTTTTCGCGGTGGCCGATCTGGCGCTGCCAGTCACATTGATCGGATTTCTGGCCCGAGAGATTGCGACTGGTCGCAACTGGCGTAATCTTCCCGTGCTTGGCTTGGTTGCATTCTTTGCGGTTGCCAATGCCGTTTTCCATAGCGAAGCCGCGCAAGGTGCCGCACATGATGGTTATGGTTTGCGCATGGGGCTTGCGGCGGTATTGATGCTGATCGCCCTGATCGGTGGGCGGATTGTTCCCAGTTTCACCCGCAACTTTCTTGTCAAACGTCAAGAAAAACGCCTGCCCGTAGCGATGAATCGCGCGGATGGGGCGGTGCTTGGCCTGACAGGTGTGGCGTTGCTGGCCTTTGTCGTCATGCCCAATACCGGACTGACGGCAAGTCTGTGCATGGCAGCTGGCGGGGCAAATCTTTGGCGGCTGTCGCGCTGGCAAGGGTTAAAGACCGGGGCCGAGCCGTTGGTCTGGGTGTTGCACGCCGCCTATGCGATGCTGGCGCTTGGTTTCTTGGCAGTAGCAGCCGCCGCACTTGACCTGATGCCCGTTTCAGCCGCGCGCCATGTCTGGCTAGCCGGGGCGATAGGATTGATGACATTGGCCGTGATGACGCGCGCCAGCCTTGGCCATGCGGGCTTGCCCCTGACCGCAGGCCGGCCCGTCACTGCGCTGTATCTGGCGTTGATCGGCGCGACATTCCTGCGCCTTGCCGCCGGGATATGGCCGGGCGCGCTATGGCCGCTTCATGTGTCCGGCATGCTCTGGGTCGTGGCTTTCGGGGGCTTTTCAATACTCTACTGGCCCATCCTGACACGTGCAAAGCAGGCGCCCAAGACAGCCAGCAGGGCGCGCCCGGCATAAGTGGTCGGGGCACCCGCGAATGCAGGGCTGAGGCTTGAGATTGGACTGTGCTGCCTGTTGGCCCTGATTTTGGGCCATAAGTGGTTGTCCGGCGTGGAAATCTGGTCGCGGCTTCTGTCCTGATCCGAATGGGTCAGGATGTCTTGCCTCGAGCCGCCGAGATGACCGCGTCGCATGTCAACGCACGCAGCCTGTGTTGACCAGGCTCTGAAAACAGCGACTTGTCGAAGCTGATGCCGAAGCTGAAGCAGTTCGAGACATTGAAAAAACACGCGGCACTGATCAGCCAGTGCAACTCATGCGGGGACACGTCTGGCCGGATACTGCCATCCTTCTGCCCGCGCGCGCAAATGTCTTCAATTCGCTCAATCGCACTGGCATCGACGCGGGCAATCAGTGACGATTCTGAGAGATGGCGTCCTTTATGGACATTCTCGATCATGACCAGCCGTATGAAAACTTCGTTTGCGCGGTGATGATCGAAGGTAAACTCGACAAGTCTGTGCAAGGCATCATCTACGCGTTGAAGGTCACCGGGGTTTCGGTGCCAGCATTGTTTCTGGGCGGTGTCGGCCCCGGCATTCTGCTGGCGATTGCGCTTTCGGCATATGCCATGCTGACGATCCGGCGAGGCCACTGACCGCGCGGCCTATGACGCGATCCCGGCCAAGTTCGGCGCGCTGCTTGGGGGTTTCCTGCCGCTGATGATGCCGGTTTTCGTGGTTGGGTCGATCATTCTTGGGGTGGTCACCCCGACCGAGGCCGCTGCTTTCGCCGTGGGCTATGCACTGGTTCTGGGTTGTTTGATCTACCGCGAGGTTAACTGGCGCGATCTGCCGCGCATCTTCTCGGAGTCGATGCGCGACAGTGCCGTGATCCTCATCATTATGGCGGCTGTTTCGGCGGGTAATTGGCTACTGACCTATAACCGTGTGCCCAACATGCTGACCGACTGGGTGCTAGGCACGATCGACAGCCGCGTCATGTTCCTGCTGATGGTCATCGCATTGTTTCTGGTGGTGGGGCTGTTCCTTGAAGGGATTGCGGCCATGCCCGTGCTGGTGCCGATCCTGCATCCGATTGCCGTCGGCATGGGAATAGACCCGACGCATTTCGGCTTCATCGTGATCTTCAATCTAATGATCGGGCTGATCACCCCGCCACTGGGCTTGTGCCTGTTCGTCGCCGAAGGCGTGGCAAAAGTGGGCATGGGGCCACTGATACGCCGGATCATGCCGTTCTTTCTGGTCGAGGTTCTGGTGCTGTTCATCATTACCTTCGTTCCGCAAACCGTCACCTTCCTGCCGCGCGCCTTGGGGTTCTGATAATGCAACTGGCCTCCCAGATCGTGATCGAAGACGAATTCCTGCGCGATGCGTTGCAGAACGAGGC
>SLAT01000155.1 GCA_007126715.1 Roseinatronobacter sp. | reverse complement strand
TCCAGCTCGAACACGCAATCGGTCAGCGATGCGTTGAGAAGCGGCACACGAACCGCATGGCCGTTCAGGCGGCCCTTGAGTTCGGGGTAGATTAGTGTGATCGCCGTTGCGCTGCCCGTCGTGGTTGGGATCAGGTTGGTCAGGGCGGATCGCGCACGGCGCATATCCTTGGCCGGGCGGTCTACAATGGTCTGGGTATTGGTCAAATCATGGATGGTCGTGATGGACCCGTGCCGGATGCCAAGTGCCTCATGGATGACCTTGACGACCGGGGCGAGGCAATTGGTGGTGCAACTGGCCGCGGTGACAATGCTCTGGCTGCCGTCATAGAGGTGATGGTTCACCCCATAGACGAGGTTGAGCGCGCCGCCATCCTTGACTGGAGCCGAGACGACGACCTTGCGGACACCTGCATTGAAGTAGGGGGCCAGTTTCCCGGCGGTTTTGAATACCCCGGTGCAGTCGATGACCAGATCAATGCCCATCTCTGCCAGCGGCATCTCTTCTATCCGGGAATGGTGGGTCAGGCGGATATGCTGGCCTCCAAGGTTTAGCGCAGCAGCGTCATGGGTAACGGGCGTCTGCCAGCGGCCATGTATGCTGTCGAATTCCATCAGCATCGCGTGCTGCTCTGCATCGCCCACAGGGTCGTTTAACAGGATGATCTGGCCCTGAGATCCGGTGTCGATCAGGTCGCGCAGAACCAGCTTGCCAATGCGGCCAAGGCCATTGAGTGCGATGCGGGGCGCGGATCGGGAGGTCATGTGTCAGGCACTTTCTTTGGTCAGGGCAGAGGTGTCGATCATGTCGAGGCGGGTTTGCAGATCGCGTCGGTTAAGCGGGGAAAGAGAGAGGGATGTAAGTGCCTCAAGCCGCTGGCGCAGGGCAATATAGGTTTGGCTGAACGCGTATGCAGGATCACGGGAGGGATCTTCGGGTGCGCGTGCCGGGTCAGGCATCCCCCAATGAGCGGTGACGGGGCAGCCGCTCCAGGGGGGGCAGTCGCGTGCGGCGGCCCTGTCACAAACCGTGATCACGATATCCATTTGCTGTGCGGTTTCGCCCTGAAACTCGCTGGTATTTTTCGAGCGTAAACCAGAAACAGTATGTCCGTTTTCTTGCAATATTTGCAGGGCCTTGGGATGGGGTGCCGGGCTTGGCTGAACGCCAGCCGAAAAGGCCAGGAACCTGCCTTTGCCCAGGTCGCGCAACAAGGCCTCTGCCATGATCGATCTGGCTGAATTGCCCGAACACAGGAAAAGAACGCTGAAGGGTGCATCGATGTCGCGCAGAATGTCCGGCTGCGCGAATGGCGCGATCAGATCTGGCCGCGCCCGACCGACATCAAGCGCGAGATATCCGATCAACCCTTCGGTCGTGTTCAGATCGACGCTGTAATACAACGACCGCCCTTGCCGCGTCACTTGAAGCAATCGTGTCGCGACCAGGTCGGCGAGGTGATGGGAGAGTGTATTCTGCTTGAGGCCCAGAATTTGGGCAATCTCTGTCGGCCTCTGGCCGCGTGGGGCAAAGCGCATCAGCAGCCGCAATACAGCGAGGCGGTCCGGATGGCCGAGCGCGGCGAATACTGATGCGGCGTTTTTCATTTCCATATTTCCTGATTATTCGAAATATAGATTGGGCACAAGGGGTGTTAACCTGTATAGGGCGCATCGGTTGTTTTGCGCGACTGCTGGTTTCGGCCCGGTTGTTTGCTGCGTGCTGAACCAACTTATGCAGCATCATATTTCAGATTTAGGCCCAATTCTCGCCATAATGAGCCGATATCCTTAACCTATTAGCGTGATCGTTGCGCATTAAATTTAGAATTAAGCCAAGTTGCTTTTGTTGAAGTGGTGGTGAAATGAATTTCGGTTCGTTGTGCCGGGTGTATGCCCGGGGCAAAGCGTGTGTGAAAACCTTTCGGCAACAGGAAGATGGCGCCATATTGATATTGGCGCTGCTCTTTTTTGTTCTGATCGTGATGATATCCGGCATCGCCGTTGACATGGTGCGCTTTGAAAGTGAGCGCGCCAGAATGCAGGGGACTGCCGATCGTGCGGTGCTTGCAGCAACTGCCATGCGCGAGAATTCCGGTGGCCTGACCCCAGAGGAAATTGTTCAAGCCTATTTCGATGCAGAAGGCATGGGCGATTTCGTGCGTGGTCGCATTGAAGTAACGGAATCTTCTGGAACGCGCACTGTTCGCGTCACGCCTGAGGCGCGCATGCCTACGATCTTCATGCGTCTGGCCGGGGTGCGGGAACTGGATATGAAACTGGTCTCTGCAGCGTCAGAAGGGCTGGCAGAAGTTCAGGTCGAAATCGTGATGGTGCTGGATGTGTCCGGGTCGATGATAAACGACGAGTGGGGGAATCCCATGGAGGACCCCCGGATTGATGATCTGCATGCCGCGGCGACCGAATTCGTCAAGGAGATGCTGGAAGATAACGAAACCGGCCGCGTTGCAATCACCTTCGTGCCTTACAGCACCGAAGTCATCATGCCGCCAGGGACATTGACGTATTTTACCAACCTCTCCGATCCCCCCTCCGGCGATATGACCAATGCTTTTTGTATAGATTTTGACACATGGGACAGTGTGACCAATAGCCTTCATACCCCCATGACGCGCCGCAATTGCGTTCTGGCGTCGAACTCCGACATATTGATTACCGACATGCCGATCGTCCCTTATGTCCATACAGTGAGTAAGGCCACAGAGATTATCGAGTCGCTCTGGGGGAACTGGGGCACTTCGATCGATCTGGGCCTGCGCACGGGCGCGATGTTCTTTGATCCCACTTTGCGACCTGTAATCGACCATCTAATTGATAATAATCAGGTCTCTGGCATGTTCCGCGACCGTCCACTGGAATGGAATGCACCCCAAAGCTATCGCGCCCTTGTGTTGATGACGGATGGTGCGAATTGCTGTTTTTTCGACAACGATCCGGCAAGACGCAAGCCTGACCGTAAAACTCAGGATGCAGATACTGTATCTGTTTGTAACGCGCTCAAGGCACAGAATGTTGTCATCTATGCGGTTGCTTTCGAGGCGCCTCAGCCCGGGATTGACCTGATGGAGGCATGCGCATCCTCCCCTGGGCATTTCTTCAACTCCTCCGGGGCACAGCTTGTCGCAGCATTCAAAAATATCGCGACACATATCCAGACCGGTGCACTCAGGTTGACACAATGACCCGGTTTCACCAATGGCGCAGGGCCGCCGCCGCAAGGCTGACGCGCGAAGATGGAGCCGTCACGGTAGAATTCGTGCTGATCTTTCCGTTGTTCATGGTGGTCTTTCTTCTGGCCGTCGATACCGGCATTGCCAAGATGCGTCAGGTATTTCTGGACCGCGCAATAGATATTTCCATCAGAGAAGTGCGTCTGGGGCGCGTGTCCGAGCAGAGCAGCCTGGCCGAACTTATTTGCCAGCGCACAAGCATGTTGCCCGATTGCACGACCAATATAACGGTCGAGATGCAGCCCATCTCGACCAACGGTTTCGATGGCTTGGATGATCCGTTCAAATGTGTGAACCGTGAAAAGCAAATCACGCCTGCGGTCGCGTTTAAACCCGGTGCGGGTGGTCAGGCGCAAGAATTGATGCTGATCCGTGTCTGCGTTGTGGTGGACCCGTTCATAAGGATGACCAAGTCGCTTGCCGGTATCTCACTGAACGAGACTGGAGAGCTTGTCTTGATCGGGAGAAGTGTTTTCGTGAACGAACCGAGGGTTTGAGTTATGAAGATATGTAAGTTGCTCTCGGCCCCTTTGCGCAAATACCGTGACGATACGCGCGGAACCATAAGCATCGAATTTCTGCTGTCGTTTCCAATGCTGATCTGGGCTTTCGTCGCCACACTTATTTTTACAGATGCCTATCGTGCTCAGTCGCAGGCGCAGATCGCCGCCTTGCATGTCGCAGACCTCATATCGCGAAATACCGAAGTCGTGACGAATGACTATCTGGAAGGCCTGAATGATGTCTTCGATTTCCTGAATGCCCAACCCCATGACACGCGCCTTCGCATCTCCTCGGTCATGTGGGACGCCGAGGATGAGACCCCTGTGGTCATTTGGTCCTATGGTACGCGCAATATGGCGTCGCTGCATGAACTGGGAACGCTGGCACCGGCAAATTTCGGCGACGAGAGCGGTTCAGACCCGGAGGAGGATGAAGACCCGCCCGTCTTCGGATTTAGCAACAAGAAGATGCAGTTGCCTGTCGCTAACCTGGCAGAACGTATTCCGCCTGCATTCCCGGGCGAAGCGTTGATCCTGGTCGAGGCTTTTACCCTGTGGCGCACCCCGATGATCAGTTGGATGGGGTTCGATTATCTGAACAACATCCGCATGACGCCGATCGCCGTGTCGCGCCCGCGCTTTTCACCCTTCATCAGGTATGAGCATGACGACGATGTTTTCCCGGACGATGGCCCCGAATATTTGCCCCCGGCAGGAGAGGTTCCGCCCCCTGAAGAGAACACACCAGAGCCGGAAACAACGACGGTGACGATCGTTGACACCGATTTCAGCAGCGGTGACACGACGAACTGGTCGGTGGAGTCCGGGGCAGTAACGCATTCAGATAGCAGTAGTTTTCTGGGCCCTTTCGGCCAAGAGACATGGCAAAGCCCGATAACCTATCAGGTCAATCTTGGTCAAACGTCGCGCAAGGCGTTGATCGAATTCGACCTGTTCGTCATCGACAGTTGGGACGGGTATGGTGTCGACTGGGCACATCCAGAGGGTGAGTTTATAACGATTCAGGTAAATGGGACCTCTATCGCGCTGGACTCCTTCCTTGAGTTTTTGCCTCCATTAATGCGGAATGATCGCATTACTGTCGCATCGCGCGCCGAGGGGAAATTTACAACCACTATGGAAATGATCGCAAGCGGAAGCAATCTTTACGGCGGTGGTTGGCACGATCAGGTCTGGCGCGTGCGTATTGAAGTGGAAAACCCCGCTACCCAGTTCACCTTGGGCTTTGCCGCGCGCTTGAATGAAGATTTGTGGAGTGAATCATTTGGTATCAGAAGCTTTCGCATCACTGCGGAGCATGGAAACCACGGGCCTGACCATTTCGTCCCGAATGCGGCAGAACGCCTGGGCGAAGACCCCTTGACGCAGTTCACCTCTTATTCAGGCTGCCCGGATGTGCGAATTCCTGCAATGAACCTTACCATGCGCAGTTCGGATATGTGGGAACCCCTGCGCATGTGGCGCCGCGCGGGTGGAACCAACTGGGTGGGCCATTGCGGCATCAGCGGTGCCGACCGCTATATCCGGGCTTCGCCGACGATGGTGTTGCACTATACCAACGATACCAGCAATGTGGACGGAAACCGGCTGCGCGTCCGTACTCAGGACTTCAATTCGGGTCTTTCCTGCGATGCGACCCTTCTGATCCGGGATCCGTATGGGCAATGGTACTTCAACGATGATATCTCGGCGGGAACCTGGAGCTTGCTGTTCGGATGGAGGGACAGGAACTACAATGCCCGGATTGATCTTGGACATGCTGTGAGCGGTGAATATCATATCTGGATGGGCAACCATCAGTCTGGTGTATGTTCAACAGATCTTCGCTTCGAGTTGTACTGATCGGAGGGGGCTTTGCCCCCTCTTGGCCTATGGCCAATTCACCCCCAGAGTATTTCGGGCAAGAAAATGATAAGACTTGGGAAGCGAGTCCTCATTGGTCCCGGACTATGATGGCCAGATTTCATTTGCATAGGGTGGATTGCAGCCTGTTCGGGTGCAGGTAATCGCAGCGGCCCTGCTGGCGTCTTGAATGATCTGGCGCAGTGTCCCGCCATCGAGCGCCGCAATCTGGTCGGCGCGAAGGGCATGCCGACGAGCCAATCCAGCCAGCAATGTCGCCATCAAAGTATCGCCAGCGCCGACAGTGTCGGCCATGTGGCTGACCGGTGTCAGAGGCACTTCAATCCTGCCCCTGGGCCAGTGACATATGACCGGCGACGCCCCTTGTGTAAGGACAACCAGCGCATGGGGCGCGATTTTTGCCAGATCGACAAGAGCGTCCTCGACTGGCCTGTCCGGACGCCACCAGTTCAGGTCTTCGTCGCTAAGCCGGAGCAGGTTTGCCACAGCGGCCATTTCATCCAGCCGTGTCCGGTAGGCAGAGGCATTCTGTTCTGCCAGTAGCGGCCGGATATTGGGATCAAGCGAGGTGAAGATTCCGCGCATGGCGCAACGCATGAACAAATCCGCCCAGGCCTGCGCATCACTGCCCTCGCATAATGCGAGCGAGCCGATATGGAACGCGTCTGCATCCTGATTCATGCTGTCGCGCAGCGTGTCCTCTGTAACCATACGTTCTGCCGTGCCGTTGCGGTAGAAGCGGTAGTCAGGCTGCCCATCCATTGTTGTGACCATAGCCAGCGAAGTCGGCGCGTCCGGGCGTTGGCCCAGATGCCGGACATTGTCCGCGGTCAGGCCGAATAGCAGGTCATCGCCAAACCGGTCGCTGGAGATGGGGGTCAGGTAGCCCACGTCCATCCCGAGCCTGCCCAAGGCGCGCGTGCAGTTATAAGGTGATCCCCCCGGGACGGCACGAAACACCCGTGCACCATCCTCGGTTTGCATTTCGATCACATCCACGAGGTTTTCACCGCCACACAATATCATGTTCCCCCCGCGTTTGAATGAGGTTGGGTTGCCTGCTCTGCCTGTGGCGGTGTTATGCCAAGTTTTGCTATGCGGCGCAAACACTTGCTCGGACGGTATCTTGTGCTCCGCGCAGATAACAGCGGGTTTAAACGCCCCGGAAATGCCTCTTTCCAGACCTGAAATTGTCAGTCGGGGATGCGACTCGGTTGCTTGGGTGTGTGTTTTACGCGCCGAGTGTAACGAGTAAATTGAAGGAGCAGCTATGGGTTTTCGCGCCGATATACGGACGCCGCCATCACTGCCGTATTCTGATGCGATCCGCCATGTGCATGTCGCGAAAGGCAGGTCATCTTGTCTATCAGTGGGCGCTGTTTGGGCGGGGGTAGGGCCATGAGCTTTGATTTGCCGTCAGATCCCGGCCCCGGGCCCAACCTCCAAGGCAGCACAAAGGCATCGCCGAGCCAAGGGTTTGATTGGGATCGGGACTATGACGAGTTGCTGGCGAAGGTCAGCGCCTCATCGACCCGGATTGGTGCCACAACCATGACTGCATCCGTCAAACCCGTTCGAGCGCGCTTGCGCGCGTCTGGCATCGCCATTCCAATCGTTCTTTGAAGCCTTCTGCTTTCGGTGCTGGCGGTTGTCGAGATTGGCCCGACGATGCTGCCGACACTTGCCCGAGTGGAGCCTGCCATCGGCTTGCGAATTCTGCCGCCATCCAGCGTCGCAGTGTTGCCACCGCAATTGCAGGTCTATGACCATGCGCAATACCAGCGGTTCACCCAGGGCTTACGCCGGATGTCGGCCAAGGACCTTCTGGGTTATGAAACGCGTCTGCGGCACGATCTTGCAGCCGCGTCCATGTTCATGGCACCTTACCACCTTGATGCACTTTTTGTGCTTGAGGCAGAGCTTGTCCGGCGCGATTTGTCGCCGCCACGCTAGCGCGCCATGAAGACAGGCAGGTGCGTCTCTTCCAGCAGGTTGCGTGTGGTTCCACCCAGAATAGCCTGACGCAACCGCGAATGGCTATATGCCCCGATCACAAGGAGGTCGGCCGCCTGATCCATTGCGTGCCGGCGCAAGATATCGCTGATGCGTGGCAATGTCCGCGCAATGACCGAGACTTCGACGCGAACGCCGTGGCGCGCCAGCATCTGGGTCAATAGCCCGCCGGGGTCCGAGCGTTCGATCCCATGTGTCGGCGGATCGATGATGACAACATTGACCAAGTCGGCATTCTTGAGCAATGGCAAGGCCGCGCGGGCTGCGTGCAGGGCCTCGTCGCTTTGGTTCCAGGCGAGCACGATCTTCTTGAATTCGGGCAGATCAACGCCCGGTTCCGGCACGATCAGAACCGGTGAGTCCCCATCGAACAGGGCCGCTTCGGTCGCGATCTCATCCTGCGGGCCGCGGCTTTCGCCGTATGGTCGTGGCAGGATTACAAGATCAGAAAACCTTGCCTTCAACCCGACAAAGGAATTGATCCCGCCAAGTGTCAGCACTGCGGTATCGACCCCCCAGCGAATACTCCTGCCGTGCAGGTGCGTTTTGGTGATCTGGGCAAGCGCCTCGGCGCTGGCCTGCGCGCTATCAAGGGCGTCTTGGTAGATGATCGCCGGTGCCCCTGCATAGAAGCCCACGCTTTGTGTCGAATCAATCCCGAGGCAGCACACCTCCAGATGGGCGTCAAAACGCGCAGCAAGGCTTGCGGCCGAATCAAGCTGCGCCACAATGTCCGTGTCAGAGGTGAGGAAGGTACATAAAGATTTGTATGCCATGCGTCATTCTCCTGTTTTGGCCTTGTGGGTATTGTATGCCATAGAATATTTTTGCGTTGCGATGATCTCGCGCAACCTTTGGGGCTTGGAAAATTGACATGCATCAAAGTGCTTCAGGCCGACCCGTGACAAAAGGCATCATGCAAAACTGTGTCTGCCACCGATATACTCTGTGTCAGCGCGATAATTAAGGGACGCAGATTATGTGGGATTACATTAAGCTTGCTGTGTTGGGGTTGATTGTGGTTGTCGCCGCAGTCGCTGCCAGCCTGGCACGCGATTTGCCATATTTGGTCCATATGTTGGTGATTATGCTGGCTTCGGCCATCACCTTCGTGTGGGTAATTCGTCGGGTGGGAGAACCTGCTCCGGTGGCCAATCCAAATGAGTATATGGACGGTCCAGTTCGCTACGGAGTGGTAGCGACGGCTTTCTGGGGCGTTGTCGGTTTTCTGGTTGGCGTGGTCATCGCCTTTCAGCTGGCTTGGCCTGAACTGAATTTCGTATGGGCAGAAGGGTATCTTAACTTTGGTCGTCTGCGTCCTTTGCACACGTCTGCAGTGATCTTTGCCTTTGGTGGGAACGCGCTGATTGCCTCGGCTTTCTATGTGGTCCAGCGCACATCAGCGGCGCGGCTATGGGGGGGCGGGCTGTCATGGTTCGTGTTCTGGGGCTACCAGATATTCATCGTCATGGCGGCAACCGGCTATGTGCTTGGGTCAACCCAAGGCAATGAATATGCTGAACCTGAATGGCTGACCGACCTGTGGCTGACCATTGTCTGGGTGGCGTTCCTGTTGGTGTTCATGGGCACGATCATCAAGCGCCGGGAACCGCATATCTATGTGGCAAACTGGTTCTACATGGCGTTTAT
>SLAT01000317.1 GCA_007126715.1 Roseinatronobacter sp. | reverse complement strand
CTTCCTTTTCGCGGATATATTCGCCGCGAATATAGATATAGCAGGCATGAGCATTCATCGCGAAAGACGCGATCAGACACCCCTCGATCAGCGTGTGCGGATCGTGGCGCATGATCTCGCGGTCCTTGCAGGTGCCGGGTTCGGATTCGTCGGCATTCACAACCAGATAAGAGGGGCGCCCATCGCTTTCCTTGGGCATGAAGGACCATTTGAGCCCCGTAGGAAAGCCAGCGCCACCACGCCCGCGCAACCCCGATTGCTTCATCTCGTCGATGATCCAGTCGCGACCCTTTGCCAGCAAGGCCTTGGTTCCATCCCAATGCCCACGCGCACGCGCCCCCTTGAGAGAGCGGTCATGCATCCCGTAGAGATTGGTAAAGATACGATCCTTGTCATCAAGCATGTGCTAACCCTTGTCTGCCGGCTATTTTCCGGCCTTCCCTTGTCGCCAGATGCGAAACGTTACGATCAGCGACCAGCCAAACGCGGCCAGCGCCGAAAAATCTATCAGAAATGCGTAGCGCGGGTCCCAGCCGAATTCGCGACCCATCCACCCCAGAACGACCCAGGCGACAATCGCTGACGCCATCACCACCCCGACAAGCCGGGCCTGTCGGGCAAGTGCCATGTCGCGGGACGAAGGTTTCGCCATGCGTTCCCATCCTCATGCGCAGCTATCTGCGCTTTGAAAATTCTGTCTCGCCGCCTTCGGCAAGGATTTTGGCCTGCTCGATCCAGCCGTCACGTTCGATACGGCCCTTGAACTTGAGGCGCGCATCCACCCAGGAGATTTCAGCGCCACTCCATCCGGCGATCTGCCAATAATGCCAGACCCCCAACTCATTGAGCACCCCTTCCAGCTTGGGACCGACCCCTTTGATCTTCTTAAGATCATCTGATGTACCGCGCGCGGCTTTCAGCAACTCTGGCTGCGCCTCGGTCACATCAGCCCCTTTGGCGACGGCTTCCGGCTTGGCCTTGGGCTTGGCCGTGGCGGCCTGCTTGCTCACACCGGTCGCGTCAACCGGCTTGCTGGCAGAGGGCTTTGGTTCATTTTTTTTTGCCGTGGCGCTGTCAACGGGCTTTGGCTTCGCAGGCTTCTTCGCTTTCGCAACCAAAGGCGTAATCAGCGGCACCTCTGTGCCATCGATCCGCTTGAGCGTGTCGCCGATCTGCATTGCCAGTGCGACCGAGCCATTCTGCGCCTCACCGGTAAAATCCGTCAGAGTGGTCACACCACCAAGCGGTTCAGCCGCAAACCGACCATTCTGCGGGCCAGGCGTCGGCACCTTGCCTGCCGCCATATCATCGAGCAATTGCGCAAAGCTCTCGGCGGTCAGGTCTTCGTAATAGTCCTTGCCGATCTGGGCCATCGGCGCGTTGGCACATGCCCCAAGACATTCGACTTCTTCCCAACTGAACTTGCCATCAGGCGACAGCATATGTGCGCGCGGCGCGATTTTTTCCTTGCACACTTCGATCAGGTTTTCAGCACCACAGATCATACAGCTTGTCGTGCCGCAGATTTGGATATGCGCAACAGAACCAACCGGTTGCAACTGGAACATAAAGTAGAATGTCGCCACTTCCAGCGCCCGGATATAGGCCATGCCCAACATTGACGCGATATGCTCGATTGCGGGGCGGGTCAGCCACCCTTCCTGTTCCTGAGCGCGCCACAAAAGCGGAATGATTGCGCTGGCCTGACGGCCTTCGGGATATTTCGTGATCTGCCCTTCGGCCCAAGCCTGATTGGCGGGCGTGAAGGCAAAACTTTCGGGTTGGTCTGGGTGCAGGCGGCGCAGCATTAGCGGTCAATCTCTCCGAACACGACATCCATTGTGCCGATAATGGCGGCCACATCGGCCAGTTGGTGCCCTTTGGCAACGTAATCCATGCTTTGCAGGTGCAGGTATCCCGGTGCGCGAATCTTGGCGCGGTAAGGCCGATTGCTTCCATCAGCGACCAGATAGACACCAAATTCGCCCTTGGGGGCCTCTACCGCGGCATAGACCTCGCCTGCGGGGACATGGAACCCTTCGGTATAAAGTTTGAAGTGATGGATCAGCGCTTCCATCGAGGTTTTCATCTCTCCGCGCGGTGGCGGCGTGATCTTGCCGCGCGCCAGAATATCGCCCTGCCCTTCGGGTTCGCGCAACTTCACAATGGCTTGCTGCATGATCTTGACGCTTTCGCGCATCTCGGCCATGCGACAAAGATAGCGGTCATAACAATCGCCATTCTTGCCCACTGGCACCTTGAAGTCGAATTCATCATAGCATTCGTAGGGTTGAGCGCGGCGCAAATCCCACGCAAGGCCCGAGCCACGCACCATCACCCCTGAATAGCCCCAATCCAGAATATCCTGCTCGCTAATGATCCCGATATCGGCATTGCGCTGCTTGAATATCCGGTTTTCGGTCAGCAATCCGTCGATATCATTCAGGAGCTTCGGAAACTCGTGCGTCCATGTCTCGATATCGTCGATCAGGTCTGGCGGCAGGTCCTGATGCACTCCGCCTGGACGGAAATAGGCCGCGTGCAGGCGAGCGCCACAGGCACGCTCGTAGAAGATCATCAGCTTCTCGCGTTCCTCAAACCCCCAAAGCGGTGGCGTCAGTGCGCCCACATCCATCGCCTGTGTGGTCACATTCAGCAAATGGCTGAGGATGCGCCCGATCTCGGAATACAGAACCCGGATCAACGAGGCGCGACGCGGCACTTCAACGCCGGTCAAACGCTCGATCGCCAGACACCAGGCATGTTCCTGATTCATCGGTGCCACATAATCCAGCCGGTCGAAATACGGCAGGTTCTGCAAATATGTGCGGCTTTCCATCAGCTTTTCGGTGCCACGATGCAACAGCCCGATATGCGGGTCGCACCGCTCCACAATCTCGCCGTCAAGCTCCAGTACCAAGCGCAAAACCCCATGCGCTGCGGGGTGTTGCGGGCCGAAATTGATGTTGAAGTTGCGAATTTTCTGTTCGCTGGTTTGTACGTCGTCAAACCCCTTGGAGCCGTCCATCATTTCGCAGCCTCCTTCTTCTCGTCACCGGGAAGAATGTAATCAGCCCCCTCCCAAGGTGACATGAAATCAAACTGACGATATTCCTGAACCAGTTGCACAGGCTCGTAAACAACCCGTTTAAGCGCGTCATCATACCGGACTTCAGTATAGCCGGTCGTTGGGAAATCCTTGCGCAGCGGATGGCCGCGAAACCCATAATCCGTCAAGATACGGCGCAGGTCAGGATGTCCTGAAAACAAAATGCCGAACATGTCGAATACTTCACGCTCGAACCAGTTTGCTGAAGGATGAATCCCTGTCAGCGACGGCGCAATCTCATCCTCTGCCACCGCAACCTTTATTCGAATGCGGTGGTTCAGATACATCGACAGGAAATGATACACCAACTCGAAGCGCTTGCGCCGCCCGGGCCAGTCGATCGCCGTGATATCCACCAGCGTCGAAAATTTCAGACTTTCATCTTGCTGCAAATGGCGCACCAGTTTTACCAATTGCGGCGCAGTGGTGGCGATGGTCAGTTCCCCATGAGCTATCTCATGGCTGACCAATGCGTCACCCATGCGCATTTCCAGCATGGCGGCCAGTTCATTTAGTGCATCCGACATTTCCGCGCCCCTTACCTGACCAATGTCCCGGTGCGGCGAATTTTCCGCTGCAACTGCAAAATGCCGTACAGCAACGCCTCTGCCGTTGGCGGGCAGCCGGGCACATAGATGTCTACTGGCACGATCCGGTCACAGCCCCGCACTACGGAGTAACTGTAATGGTAGTACCCGCCGCCATTCGCGCAAGACCCCATCGAGATCACGTAACGCGGCTCTGGCATCTGGTCATAGACCTTGCGCAAAGCCGGTGCCATCTTGTTGGTCAGAGTCCCTGCCACGATCATCAGATCCGACTGGCGCGGGCTGGCGCGCGGTGCCGTGCCAAAGCGTTCCAGATCGTAGCGTGGCATTGAGGTATGCATCATCTCGACCGCGCAGCAGGCCAGACCAAAGGTCATCCAGTGCAGAGACCCGTTGCGCGCCCAGTTGATGATATCTTCGGCCGAACTCAGCAGAAAACCCTTGTCCTGCAATTCGCGGTTCAGCGACTGGGTCACAACCTCGCGGTCAGCGCCTGCCGTATTCGCTCCGGTCATCACTCCCATTCCAGCGCTCCTTTCTTCCATTCATAGGCAAAGCCCACGGTCAGAACCCCAAGAAAGACCATCATCGACCAGAAGCCGGTCATCGACATTTCCGAGAAGGCCACGCCCCAAGGGAACAGAAACGCAATCTCTAGATCGAAAATGATGAAGAGGATCGCCACCAGATAGAAGCGCACATCGAATTTCATGCGCGCATCGTCAAAGGCATTGAAGCCGCATTCATAGGCCGAAACCTTTTCTGGGTCCGGGTTGCGCACGGCAATCACAATCGCCGACAGCATCAGAAGCAACCCAAGTGCAACCGCAATGGCAAAAAAGATCATGATCGGCAGGTAGGATGCGAGTAGGTTTTCCACCTTTGGCTCCTTCTTCGCGCGGCGGGTGGCAGAATATGCCGCGTATTGGCTGCCCTTCATCTACTCTCGTAGGTAGGCAGGGTCAACTGAACTAGACGCGAAGCAAGCTGAAAATCGCGCCTTGGAATACGTTTGTATACGAAAAAATCTATTCAAGATGCAGACGAGCCTGCAACATATCGCATTGTTTTATCATTCTTCCCCAAGGTCAACAGCCTTGTGATTCCAAGGTAGATCATTTCGCCCAGTCAGGTTTGCGGCGCTCGAAAAATGCCGCGACGCCCTCGCGCGCCTCTGGCCCTTCCCAACAGGCCACCAATTCCTTGATCGAATGCTCGACCGCATCAGCGCCGATGCCTGCCCCCAGATCCTGCGCCAACCGCTTTGCCCGCGCGACCGCGCCCGGCGCACAGTCCAGATAGGGGGCTATCTCGGCCTCAACAGCGGCATCCAATTCATCCAGCGGAACCACCCGTGCCAATAGTCCCAGCTCAACAGCTTCGGGTGCGTCAAATATGCGCGCCGACATGAACACGCGTCGCGCCATCGCCTCGCCCATGCGCGCAAGGACATATGGCCCGATGGTTGCGGGGATCAATCCAAGCCGTGTCTCGGTCAGGCCAAATTTCGCGCCTTGCGCCCCGATTGCCACATCGCATACGGCCATCATCCCCACACCACCGCCAAAGGCTTGCCCGTGCACCCTGCCGATCAACGGTTTGGGCAAGCGGTTAAGCGCGCTCAGCATCGCCGCCAGCTTGCCTGCTTCGCGCGCGCGCGTTCCGTTGTCGGCGCGCATCTGATCTTGCATCCAGCCCAGATCACCCCCTGCACAGAAACTCTTTCCGCGCGCGCACAAGACCACAACCCTTACATCGGTATCCTGTGCCAGAATGTCAGCAGCCTGCGTCAGTTCCGCGATCATCGCTGCATCCAGCGCATTGTGTTTTTCGGCACGTTCCAGCGTCAATAAAGCGACTCCGCGCGCATCTGTAGAAATCGAAATTGTCTGAAACATCAATCCTCTCCGTGACACAGATCTCTCGCCATCCGGGCGGCTTGTGCCAGTACCTCCCGGTTCAGCCCGGTCCGCCAACCCATTCCGGTCAACCATTCATGAACAAGCTCGGTCGCCACATTGCCGGATGCGCCGGGCGCATACGGGCACCCACCCAGCCCGCCAACAGCCGCGTCAAACACCCGCACCCCCTGCGCAAGCGAGGCTTCGATATTCGCCAGTGCCATGCCACCTGTATCATGGAAGTGACCAGCCAACCGCCCCGCTGGCACCTCGTCCAAAACTGCGCGCAGCATGGCTGCAATGCTCTCTGGAACAGCCTTGCCAATAGTGTCCCCCAAACTGATTTCATAGCAGCCCATTGCCGATAGCTGTCCGGCAAGGCGTGCCACCTCTGCGGGGGGCGTCGGGCCGTCATAGGGGCAATCGGTCACGCAGGAGATATAGCCCCGCACCGGAATCCCCGCCTGCTCTGCGGCCTGCATGACTGGAACAAATCGGTTCAGGCTTTCCGCAATGGAACAGTTCAGATTGGCGCGGCTGAACCCTTCAGACGCAGAGGCGAAGATCGCGACTTCATCAGCGCGCGCGGCCAAGGCGGCATTCAAGCCCATCAGGTTCGGCGTCAATGCCGCATAGCTCACCCCGCCCGCGCGTGTGATCTGGCGCAAGACATCGCCGGAATCCGCCATCTGGGGCACCCATTTCGGGCTTACGAAACTCGCGACCTCGATCCGGCGAAAACCGGCACGGCTCAGGCAATCGACAAGCGCCACTTTTTTCTCGGTCGGGATGAAGCGCCTCTCATTTTGCAATCCATCCCGCGGCCCGACCTCGAATATCTCGACCTCGGTCATGATCCTTCCTTCTCGGGTTGAGGATAGAACGGGCGCGTGTAGATTTCAGCAACCCCATCCAGTGCAAGCGCACGCTGAAATGCGGGCCTTGCCTGACAGCTTTCCAGATAGGCAGCCGCATCAGGCGGCAGGCTGACAAAACGCTGTGCAACCCAGACAGCATAGCCTGTTGCGATATCAGCCACAGTGAACGCCCCCGTTACCCATCCCGGCCCCACTGCCCGCAGCGCCGCCGCAAGCCGCATCGCTTCCAGCCGCATCACGGTTTGCGACCGCATCCACTCCTCGCGCAAGATAATATGATGCTGCGTCAGATTGGCCAGATGCGCACCCAGGGTTTCCGCATAATGCAAGCCTTGCAAAAACTGCGCCCGCCCCGGCTGCCCTTCAGCCACCCGCAACTGCGGCCCATGCGTTTCTGCAAGATACAGCACGATTGCGCCACTTTCACACATCGCAAGACCGTCCAGTTCCAACGCGGGTACACGCCCGGCTGGGGAACGGGCCAGATGATCGGGCGCGCGCAGGGACTTGTCGAAAAAGGAACACTGCCGCAGTTCATACTCAAGCCCCAACTCCTCCAGCGCCCAAAGCACACGAAAGGATCGCGATTGGCTGACATGCCAGAGCCGGATCATGGAGTGACCTCATTTTCTTGCCAGAAATACTCAAGGCCCGGCCTGAAACACTGTGCAGCCTCAATTGAAAAGCACTGGATCATGCCTCATCCTCCAGTACGACCAATGCCGTGCCTGCCTCGACCTGCGCACCGGGCTGCGCGAGAACTTCAGCGATTATGCCTGCACGCGCAGCGGTTAAAGTATGCTCCATCTTCATCGCTTCCAGAATGGCAAGACGTGCCCCGATTTCAACACTATCACCGACCGCGACGAACACTGCCTTTACCAGACCGGGCATGGGGGCAAGCACCAAATCCGAGGCGGCATCCGCGCCATTCTCTCGCTCTAGCGGATCGCACAAAACAAAGTCACACGGCATCGCGCCGAACAAGGTGATGCGCCCTGCCGCGCATATGCCGCGCACCAGTTCAGGCGCGCCTTCAACACGCAGGGCGCCCCCCTCGGCACTGACCGATACCTCGTTGTCATCCAGCCGAACGCGGGCTTGGGCAGGGCCTGTCACCGCGATGTGCAGCGGCGCCACATCTTCCAGCGCGACCGACTGCCAGATCAGTCCAGCTTGCGCGAAACCAGCAAGCGGATCGGTCAGATGCGCAAGATCAATCGCAAGCGCCGCAGCCGCCGCAACTTGCCAGAATTCCGGCGCTTTCTGATGGCACAACATGTCAAGATCACGCGCGATAAGCCCAGTATCGACATCGCCGGCGCGAAACCCCGCATGGCGCGTCAGCGCCGAAAGAAACCCCAGATTGGTCACGGTTCCCGCAACCTCCGTTCCGCCCAAAGCCGCTTCCAAGCGTTTCAATGCGAGCGCCCGTGTCGGGCCATGAGTGATGACCTTGGCAATCATCGGGTCATACCACGGGCTGATCTCGTCGCCGCTGCGCACCCCTGTATCATTGCGCGCGCCCTCACTGAACCGCAGATGCCGCAAGCGCCCCGTCGCTGGCAGGAATCCTGCAGGCACATCTTCAGCATACAGCCGCGCTTCAAAAGCGTGGCCCGATATGGACAGCGCATCCTGCCCCAATGGCAAGCCCTCTCCCGCAGCGACGCGTAACTGCCACTCTACCAGATCAATTCCGGTAATGGCTTCGGTAACAGGGTGTTCTACTTGCAGGCGGGTGTTCATTTCCATGAACCAGAACCCGTCGGGGCGCAGCCCGCGCGCGCCATCAACAATGAATTCGACAGTACCCGCCCCCTTGTACCCGATGGCCTGTGCGGCCCGGACCGCGGCCTGACCCATTGCGGCGCGCATCTCTTCGGTCATTCCGGGCGCAGGGGCTTCTTCGATGACCTTCTGATGGCGGCGCTGAAGCGAGCAATCACGCTCGAATAAATGGACGGCCTCGACACCATCGCCAAATATCTGCATCTCGATATGGCGGGGCTTGAGGATGAATTTTTCGACCAGCACAGCATCATTTCCAAATGCCGTAGCGGCCTCGCTCTTTGCGCTGTCCAGGGCCTCGGCAAAATCCTCTGGCCGCTCGACCAGTCGCATCCCCTTGCCCCCGCCGCCCGCGACGGCCTTTATCAGGACCGGATAGCCGATCGCATCGGCGGCCCCTGCAAGATGTTCGGGGTCTTGATTGGCGCCATGATAGCCCGGCACCACAGGCACGCCCGCATCATGCATCAGGGCCTTGGCCGCATCCTTCAACCCCATCGCGCGAATGGCGCTTTCGGATGGACCGATAAAGACCAGCCCCGCATCCTGTACCGCGGCAACGAAATCGGGGTTTTCCGAAAGAAAACCATAGCCCGGGTGGATCGCCTGCGCGCCAGTGGCAAGGGCTGCCTGAATGATCGCCTGTCCGCGCAGGTAGCTGTCGCGCGGCGCGGGCCCGCCGATCGCCACGGCCTGATCGGCAAGGGCGACATGCAAGGCAGACTTGTCGACCTGTGAGTAAACCGCCACGCTCTTAACCCCGAGCGCGCGGGCAGAGCGGATGATGCGGCAGGCAATTTCACCGCGATTGGCTATCAGGATCTTGTCGAACATGGGCCGGATTTCCTTTGGTCTGCGCCGGGGTGTTGCGTTATCTACATTCGAAACACGCCGAAACGGGTCTGGTCGATGGGTGCATTCAGGGTCGCCGAGAGCGACAGCGCGAGGATGTCACGTGTTTGGCGGGGGTCGATGATCCCGTCATCCCATAGTCGGGCAGAGGCGTAGAGCGGATGGGACTGGGCCTCGAACATCTCTATGGTCGGGCGTTTGAACTCGGCTTCGTCTTGCGCAGTCCAGCTTTCGCCTGCGCGTTCCATCGCATCGCGTTTCACAGTAGCCAGAACGCCCGCCGCCTGCGCACCGCCCATGACGGAAATTCGGGAATTGGGCCATGTCCAAAGGAAACGAGGGCTGTAGGCG
>SLAT01000059.1 GCA_007126715.1 Roseinatronobacter sp. | reverse complement strand
GCTTTGCGGGACTTTGCAGACATAGCGCCACTGGGCGCAAAGCCGCGCAGCGTCGGGCCGCGGTGCGGCGATCCACGGTTGAATCTATAGCGCTTTATGCTGGCCAAATCCGTAAAAGATCAGATCTTTGCGCAGGTGGCAGCCAAATCGCCGTGCCCGTGGGCGGCCCGGCGATGCGCGGCGGCCTTCGGCCTCGATTCCGCGCAGGGAGCCTTACCCCACCGTCCGCAATGCCCTCAGACCTGTCATTGGGGGGCTTTTGTCAGATTGCAAACACCAGTTGCGCGTCCGGTTTCCCGAAAGCCTGTCACACCTTGAGAGTTGCAATATCATCAGGCGTGCCGAAATTACGGGTTTCGGTGCCTTTTGCGCTGCGCTTGATCAGGCCCGACAGCGCTTTGCCTGCGCCGATTTCCCAGAACGCTGTCACGCCCTGCCCCGCCATCCAGATCACAGACTCGCGCCAGCGCACGGCGCCTGTGACCTGCTCGACCAAAAGTTTGCGAATAGTCTCGGCGTCGCTGACAGCCTCGGCGCGCACATTGGCAACCAGCGGAACACGGGGCGCATTCAGGGCAACATCCGCCAAAGCTTCGGCCATGCGTTCGGCTGCAGGCTGCATCAGAACGCAATGGAAGGGCGCGGAAACCGGCAACAAAAGCGCGCGCTTCGCGCCGCGCTCGCGCGCGATTTCGACCGCCCGTTCAACCGCCGCCTTGTGCCCCGACACCACAACCTGCGACGGATCATTGTCATTGGCCGCCTGACAGACCTGACCCTGTGCCGCTTCCAGCGCAACGTCGACAACAGCAGCCAGATCCAGCCCCAGAATTGCCGCCATCGCCCCCTCGCCCACTGGAACGGCCTCTTGCATCGCGCGCCCCCTGATGCGCAAAAGTCGCGCCGCGTCAGAAATGCCCAAAGCCCCGGATGCGGCCAATGCAGAATATTCTCCAAGTGAATGACCGGCCACGAAAGCAGCATCCTTCAGCGCAACGCCTTCGGCCTCCAATGCGCGCAACGCCGCCAAAGATGTCGCCATCAAGGCGGGCTGGGCATTGGCCGTCAGGGTCAGATCCGCAATATCTCCGTCCCAGATCAGGCTGGAAAGGCGCTCGCCCAAGGCTTCGTCCACTTCCTCAAAAACGGCCTTTGCCGCTGGATATGCCTGTGCAAGGGCTTGCCCCATGCCAATGGTCTGTGCCCCTTGTCCGGGAAAAACGAATGCGCGGCTCATCTTGCTCTCCAACCTTGAAAACCTTGGCACCACATGCCGCAAAGACTGTCTTTGCGCAAGTATCGCGCCGCTTGATGACGAGGCCCAAGTGCTGCGCGCCATAGCCCGCGCCAGATTTCAGGAAGACAAAACATTCCCGGCCTCAGAAGGTTGCAGCCAGCCTATCTGACGTTTTTCGCAACATATCCGGGCGGTTACTTGCCTGCTGATTGGGCCGCAACGGATTGAATGCGCACGATCATGGCGCGCAGCCCGTTTGAGCGCTGCGATGACAGATGTTCATCCAGCCCCAATCGCCCCAGTTCCGCCATAGCATCGACCTTTGTGACCTGAGCAACACTCAGCCCGGAATACAGCGCGTGCAAAACAGCGATAAGCCCGCGTACGATCATGGCATCGCTGTCGCCCTTGAAATCGAACAGCGCATCTGGACCCTCGCCTTGCAAAACAGGCTGAATCCAGACTTGACTTGCGCAACCCTCCACCTTGGTGAAGGGTGTCTTTAACGCCTCTTCCATCGGCGGCATTGCGCGGCCAAGCTCTATCACATGACGGTAGCGATCTTCCCAATCATCCAGAAAGTCAAAGGTTTCCGCGATATCTTCGAAGGCTTCGGTCGCCATGATGTTTGCCTCTCTCTAAATCCAACTGAGAGCTAAGCCGCCTTGCCCCAAAGGTCCAGCCCGAAGCGCTGCTTCGCCACACCGGCGTGGCACAGATCATTCTATTTGCGTCAGGCGTGGCCTGATCCTGTGCTGGGCACTTTTCAAAGCCGCCGGATTGCGCTAACCCAATGGAAATAGATTTGTCCTGACAGACTGAGAGGAACCCCGAATGCAAAAGCCCGTCCTCGCCGCATTGGCCTTGGTGCTCGCACTCGGTGCCTGTGGGTCCGTGCGGGACTCCCGCATTAACCCATTGAACTGGTTTGGTCGGGAGAGCACCGAGACACTGGCGCCGCGCGGCGGTTGGGGTGGAGAGGTGGACAATCGCGCGCTTGTACCAGTGGTCACGGAACTGGAAGTGATCGCGACAACAGGCGGTGCGCTGGTGCGCGCCAGCGGTGTCACCGCGACACAAGGCTGGTGGGATGTGGAATTGCGCCCGCTCAATAACGAACGCCCCGTAGACGGTGCGATTGTCTATGAATTTGTGGTCGCTGCGCCACGCAGACCGACGGGCACCTCTAGCGAGGCATCGCGCACAGTTACCGCAGGGGTCAAGCTGTCAAACAGCAGGCTTGCCGGTGTGCGCAGCATTGTCGTGCGCGGCGCGCAGAACCAGCGCAGCGTTGCACGCTGAACTGATCCTTGGCAATAGCGATACACGTCCTGTGCGTCTCTTGGTGGTTGCCCAGATGAAAGTGCTTGTAGTCTAACGCTGTCGTGTTGCGGCAAGCTGCAAGCATCGGGCACCCACCCCTTTAGCGCGCATTCTCGAAAATGGCGTCAATCATGGCTTGGTTCCCCCGTGACATTTCCAGCGGGCATGGAAACGGCGTGCCATTGCGTGCACTGTCGCCAAAAGCCTCGATCATCAACGCATATTGGTTGATCTCGTTGAATCGCTCCATCTGCACAAGATCACCTGCTTTCCATTCAACACAGGTATCGCCGTAAACCGGCCCGTTAAACGGCGCAGACAAGGTAATCCAGCCATCCTGCCCGTGAAACACCATCTGCTGACGCCGCGCCTGCATCATGCCGCAATAGAACGACATGGTGAAATCTGGAAAGTCTGCCCAAACACGGGCGAAGATATCAACGCCGTTCTGAAAACGGATATCGGCGTGCAATCGCTCCGGCTCTGCCCCCGTGACCATGCGGGTTGTAATACAAGGGTAAACGCCCACATCGCGCAACCCGCCGCCACCCATCTCGGCGCTATGGCGGATATTGCTCAGGTCGCGATTGGTGTAGGTGAAGCTGCCCTCAACATGCTCAAGCCTGCCAATCACTCCATCGGCCAGAAGCGCACGCACGCGCGACCATTGCGGGTGATGGGCCACCATGAACGCCTCTGCGATCAGCTTGCCGGTCTTCTCACGCGCCGCAATCAGCGTATCAATCTGCCCCGCTAGCAGCGCGATGGGCTTCTCGCAGAGCACATGCTTGCCCGCCTGCGCCGCCTTGATCGACCATTCGACATGCAGGTGGTTTGGCAGTGGGATATAGACAGCATCCACATTCGGATCATCCAGCAAGGCCTGATAGCTGCCATGCACGCGCAGCCCCGGCACAAGCGCCTGGAACGGGGCGGCGCGGGCAGGATCACGCGAGGCAATTGCCACCAGTTCCGCCCCGCGCGCAAGCTGAATGGCCGGGGCCAGATCGGTCCGCGCAATTTTGGCTGCCCCCATTATTCCCCAACGCATCATCAGCTCTCCCTGTTTGTGGTAGCGCTACCTTACACCCGCGTTACCGCGCTGCAACCCCTGCGCCCCCATTGACGCGCGCGCGGTCGCGGCGTAGGGCAAGGGCAACAAAAAGGACGGACGCGATGAACCTGTTTTCCGATATTCGCACGCTTGTCATTGCCTGCCTTGACGCGATGGTGCGTGACGGTGCCCTGCCCGCCGGTCTTGATTTTGCCAATGTCGCAGTCGAGCCGCCCCGCGATGCCGCACATGGTGACATGGCCACCAATGCCGCGATGGTGCTGGCCAAACCCGCCGGGCTGAAACCGCGCGAGATTGCCGATGCGCTGGCTGCCCGCCTGCTGGATGACGACCGTATTGCCGCGGCAGAGGTTGCTGGCCCCGGCTTTCTGAACCTGCGCCTTGCGCCCTCGGTTTGGCAGGGGATCATTGCCACTGCACTGGCACAGGGCACCGATTTCGGACGCTCTGAGATGGGACAAAACCTGCGCGTGAATGTCGAATTCGTTTCGGCCAACCCGACCGGGCCAATGCATGTGGGCCATACGCGGGGTGCCGTTGTGGGCGATGCACTGTCGAACCTGCTAGCCTTTGCGGGCTATGATGTGACGCGCGAATATTACATCAATGATGGCGGCGCGCAGGTCGATGTGCTGGCGCGCTCGGCCTATGAACGCTACCGCGAAGCGCATGGCCTGTCGCCCGAAATTGCCGAAGGGCTTTACCCTGGCGAGTATTTGATCGAGGTCGGCGAGGCGCTGAAGGCGGAATTCGGTGACAAGTTCCTAGACCAGCCGGAATCCGTCTGGCTGGAAACTGTGCGCAATTTCGCGACCGACCGCATGATGATCATGATCCGCGAGGATCTTGAAGCGCTTGGGGTCAGGATGGATGTCTATTCCAGTGAAAAGGCGCTTTATGGCACGGGCGAGATTGAAGCGGCTATCGAACGGCTGAGCGCGCAGGGGCTGATCTATGAGGGGGTTCTCGAACCGCCCAAAGGCAAGACCCCGGAGGATTGGGAACCGCGCGAACAAACCTTGTTCCGTTCGACCGCGCATGGCGACGATGTGGACCGTCCGATCAAGAAATCTGATGGGGCATGGACCTATTTCGCCCCAGATATTGCCTATCATTACAACAAGATCGCGCGTGATTTTGATATGCTGATCGACATTTTCGGCGCAGATCATGGCGGTTATGTCAAACGGATGAAAGCGGCTGTCTCGGCGTTGTCAAACGCGCGTGTACCGCTGGATGTCAAGCTGATCCAGTTGGTGAAGCTTTACAAGAATGGCGAGCCCTTCAAGATGTCGAAACGCGCAGGGACATTTGTGACCCTCCGCGATGTTGTCGAGGAAGTGGGCGCAGATGTGACCCGTTTCGTCATGTTGACACGCAAGAACGATGCGACCCTTGATTTCGATTTCGACAAAGTTCTGGAACAGTCCAAGGACAACCCGGTTTTCTATGTGCAATATGCTCATGCGCGGGTCTGTTCGGTACTGCGCAAAGCTGCCGAGTCCGGCATCAACACAGATGATGCAGCACTGGCGCAGGCGAATATTGCCGCGCTGGACCACGAGGCAGAGCTTTCCATGATGCGCAAACTGGCTGAATGGCCTCGCATTGTCGAGCTTGCCGCCCGCACGCAAGAGCCACATCGCATCGCGGCCTATCTGTCAGAGCTTGCCGCAGAATTCCACGGTTTGTGGAATCGGGGCAATGACATCCCTGCCCTGCGCTTCGTCCAGGAGGGCGATCAAGCAACAACTTCCGCAAAACTTGCACTTGTCCGTGCAACAGGCGTTGCGATTTCTGCCGGTCTTGCTATCTTGGGTGTTACACCAGTTGAAGAAATGCGCTGAAGACGTAACGTTCTGGTGCCAAGGGTTTTGTGTCCGCGGCGAATAATTGCGCGGGTGAAGTTATAAAAAGCCGTGAAAACACGGCAAATAGGATGGCATTGTCGAGCAGGCATGCTGCCAAGAGTGTTTAATTTGCGTGTCCGGTTGCAGAATTGCGCCGGGCACCGGTGAGGTTGGCATGAAAGAGAGCAGGGAATTTTCAGCTTGGGGCGTGCGGGCACAGCCGAAGCAAGCATCATGGCACACGGAACCACATGGCTTTGGCCCACCAGATTTCGGCTCTCCCTCTTCCGATCAGGGTTATCCGGCAGGGCATTATGCGCCACCATATCCCGATCAGGGTATGGGTTATCATGGATCAGGTCCGAACTTGAGGCGACCGGCCCATGCCACCGGCCAAACCTATGCCCATAACACACGGCCTGTTTCAGATAACTTTCCTCCAAGATCGCGCGGAATGCAGACCAAGGCAGTTCTGCACGGATTGGGCGCGGTCCTGTCCCTCGCATTGATGATCGGAACTGCGGCTTGGGTCTGGCAGTTGATGCAGCGCGATGTGGCGGGCGTACCTGTTGTGCGTGCGCTTGAAGGCCCGCTGCGGGTTGCCCCCGAAAACCCGGGCGGGCGTCAGGCTGCGCATCAGGGTTTGTCTGTCAATGAACTTGCGGCATCAACCGATGCCATCGCCACAGGCGATATCGTGCTTGCACCCCCGTCACCGGAACTCGCTGAAGACGACATTGTGCCAACACAAGATGCGCCCATACCACCTGTTCGCGATATCATATCTGATGAAATGCAACCCATACAGGTGGCCTTGCAACAGGCCCTCGAAGCGTCCGAACCCAGAGCAGAGCCACTGGGCGTAGTCTCGGCGACGCGTCGCGCGGTCTTGTCTTCGCCGCGCCCGCCAAGCCGGAATTCGGACGTTATCGCACAGGCCCGCACTGCCGCTGTTTCATCCCCTACCCCAACGAATAACTCCGCTTCTGGTGACGATCTGGCCGCTTCGGTCGCCATGAGCGTCGCTGCCGGAATGGGCAATGTTCGCGATATTGATGTGGACCCCGCTTCGCTTGGGCCGGGAACGCGCCTGGTCCAGCTTGGGGCTTATGATGATGCCACCAGCGCACGCGCCGCTTGGGACCAACTGGCGCGCAGGTTTTCACCACTGCTTGACGACCGTGGCCGTGTGATCGAGGCAGCACAAAGCGGCGGCTCGGTCTTTTACCGGCTGCGTGCGCATGGGTTTGAAGATGAACGCGACGCAAGGCGGTTTTGTTCTGCCCTTGTCGATCAGCAGATTGATTGTATCCCGGTCCTGATCCGATGAATCAGCCCCCCTCTCGCGCTGTCATTTTTGGCTGCGCGGGCCTCCGCCTTACGCCTGAGGAACGACACTTAATCGCTGAGGCGCAACCTTGGGGCGTTATCCTTTTCGCGCGCAACATTGCCGATCCGCAACAACTCTTGGCACTGACATCAGACCTGCGCGACGCAGCGGGACGTGACTTGCCTGTCTTGGTGGATCAGGAAGGTGGTCGCGTTCAGCGGATGCGCCCCCCTCACTGGCGCGACTGGCCGCCTGCATTGGAACAATGCCAACGCGCGCGCGACCCCGTTCGGGCAATGTATCTTCGCGGCAGACTGATCGCGTCAGAACTGCACGCCTGCGGAATTGACGTCAATTGCGCGCCACTGGCAGATATCGCGACAGAACACACCCACCTGGTGCTGCACAATCGCTGCTATGGCACTGACGCTGCGCAGGTTGTGGCAAATGCCCTTGGAATGGCGCGCGGACTGCTGGCCGGCGGGGTGCTGCCTGTGCTCAAACATATTCCGGGGCATGGGCGGGCACAGGCAGACAGCCATCTCAACCTGCCCGTTATCTCCACATCTCATGCCGAATTGGCGCAAAGTGATTTCACAGCCTTTCGCGATCTCGCCGATCTACCCCTTGGTATGACTGCGCATCTGCTATTCACGCAGATAGACGCAACCCATCCGGCGACCCTCTCCCCCACCATGATCCGACTGATCCGAGAGGAAATCGGGTTTCAGGGCTTGCTGATGACAGACGACATCTCGATGCAGGCGCTTGACGGCCCGGTTTCGCAACGCGCACATGCCGCCCTAGCGGCAGGCTGTGACCTTGTCTTGCACTGCAACGGAGATTTGCGCGAGATGGCAGAACTGGCAGAAATATGCCCTATGCTGGACGGGGCATCACTCACCCGTTCCGATGCAGCCTTGTCGACGCGTAGGCCCGCGGATGTCTGCGACCTGGGCGAACTTGATGCAGAATATGCTATACTGACGGCATGACGCAACGCCGCAAAACAGATACAGGGCCGGGAATGGAAGCAGCATGGGACTAGAGCCTTGGGACGAGTTGCGAACAGCCCTGCATGTCGCGCGTGCCGGGACTGTAAGCGGTGCAGCGGCAACGCTGCGCGTGCACCATGCCACCGTGATCCGCCATATCGACGCTCTTGAAGATCGCGTCAGCGTCAAATTATTTCAACGTCACGCAAAGGGATATACCCCGACCGAAGCCGGACATGCCCTTTTTGAAACCGCAGCTGAAACCGAAAAGCGGTTCGAACAGTTGGCGGCCCGGTTGCAAGACATGCAAGAAGGCATCTCGGGGCAGATGATCATCACCACAATCCCCGAACTCAGCATCCTTTTGCTACCGGCCATTGCACAGATGATGCATCAATACCCGTCCCTGAGGCCTTGCCTGCGGACGGAAGCGCGGGTGTTGCGGCTTGAATACGGCGAAGCCCATGTTGCCATTCGCGCGGGCCCCAAGCCACAGGAACCTGACAATGTGGTGCAGGCCCTTGGCGCGCTTTCCGTCGCGCTTTATGCAAGCGCAGACTATGTCGAGCGCAAGGGACTCGCGAAATCCGACGAGGATCTGCGCGATCACGACTTCATTGCCTCTGGCGACAAGGACAGTCGGACCCCCTACGATCATTGGCTGGCCGAGCATGGCAGGCGTATCGTGATGCAAAGCAACGACCACGCGACCCGCATGGCTGCAATTACCGCAGGACTTGGCATGGGCTTCCTTCCTGTGGGGCAAGGCGAAGCAGAGGGTCTGCATCAGATCATGGGCCCTCGTGCCGAATGGGGTACAGACTTATGGCTTGTTACGCATGTTGACCTGCATCGCAGCCCTAAGGTTCAGGCATGTTCAAGGCTGCTGCGCGCCCATGTAACCGGCCTGACCGATATGCAAATTTAACCGCGCTAAACCAGCGTTGAAAACCTATCGGAAATCAAGGCCATTTTCCCCTTGCGGGGCTGCGGCGACATCTTTAAACGAGGCGACGGAGATGTGGCCGAGTGGTCGAAGGCGCTCCCCTGCTAAGGGAGTAGGCCCGAAAGGGTCTCGTGGGTTCGAATCCCATCGTCTCCGCCACTTGCCCTCGCGAAAGCATTCTCCTGATCCGGTTGCGACCGGATTATTCGGATGTTTTCGAGGATTATGCGGGAGCGTCCCGGCGATTGGTGGCGCTGAGGCGGTCTCTCCACGCAGACCTTCTCCGGCCCTCATTCGCGTTGGTACGTCTGCTCGGAAAGTCGCGTGCAGCTAAACCCGTGATTGCGCTGCTCAGATTTTGCGCGCCGCCTCGGTTCAAGATACCAGCAACACCGACCACATGACCATTATCATCAATGACAGGCCCGCCATAAGTTTCTGGGTTGGATTGGCGCTGGAATCCGGAGCAGACAGTCTTCAACTTCGAATGTGATGAGGGCAATTGCAGACCGACTTTTCACCCGCAAGGACGCAGGCAGGACATTGGAAGCGGGTCGCCCACAGCGCATGGAGGCCCGCTGCGCGGCGGGGATCGCGGGCGCGAAATGGTTGCCTAACCAGAGAACGCCCAGATTACTGTTCTGGTCGCGTGAAACGTCCTGTACCCGCCCAAACCCTTCCATCT
>SLAT01000356.1 GCA_007126715.1 Roseinatronobacter sp. | reverse complement strand
CGCGCCGCCTGCACGGCCTCGTCCGTTGCCCACACCTGTTGCGCACAAGCTGAAAGCAAAAACAAACCGCAAAGCGCGAGCACACCGATAATAGACCGGCGCAATTGCCGGATACTGCCTGTCAAGATCATATTATGGGCCTTGTTCGCGCTTGCGCGGGGTCAGGAATTGGCAAGCGCCAGAAAGATCAGAACGCCAATGCTGATTGCCGCACCCCAAGTCGACCAGCGGACGAACCCGTTAAAGGTTTTTTCCTGTGCGCTGATGTCCATCTTGCCGTGTTCATGCTCTGCCATAATGACCTCCTGCAGATTCAACTTTTAACTGTCCGATAGCCGATCCATGCGCCCCTGTCACCCCCTTTGCGCGGGCACCCGCACCCTTTAGCCAATGGCTTGCCACAGCCAGACGCCATCTTCGTCGGCGTAACGGCGCGCCTGCCCTATTGCGGCCAGATGGTTCAGATGCGCCACCGCTTCGACCAGTGCCAGACCGTAGACATCCTCTGAAATCTGTCGCTTGAACAGCGGGGCGAAACAGTCTGATGCCTTTTGCGGTGTGGCCAGATGCGCATATAGGCGACGCAATGCGCCGTGGTGATTTTCGATTTTCTGGTTCAGGCGCAATGGCAGCCCGGTAAAAGGCAGTTTGTGACCGGGCAAGACAAGGTGATCCTCGCGCGCGATGCCCTGAAACACCTCGCAGCTATGCAGCCAGTCCGCGACGGGGTCGGCCTCTGGTTCGGTTGCATAGACCCCAAGATTGGGCGAGATTGAGGGCAGCAACTGATCGGCCCCCAGCACCAGATTGCAATCGCGACTCCAGAGTGTGACCTGATCGGGGGCATGGCCCTGCCCCAGCCGAATATCCCAGTCACGCCCTGCTGCGCGAAACACGGCCCCGTCTCGAAGCTGGTGAAAGCCCAGCGGCAGCGGGGCCACAGTATCGCAGAAATTGAACGGGCGCTCTTGCAGGCGGCGGTCAAGAATTTCCGGGTTCATCCCCGACTTGCGCCAGAATTCTGCTGTCTCGGGGGCGGGACGGTTTTGTTCATCCAGCACCAGCATACGCGCGAAAAGCCATGCTGTGCGGCTGGCCCAAAGCTCTGCCCCATCGGCCTGAAACCAGCCTGCCAGCCCGATATGGTCGGGGTGGTGGTGGCTGGCGATCACCCGCCTGACGCGCTTGCCGCGCAAGGGGCCAGATAGCAGCTTGGCCCAGATCCCGCGCGTGCGCCGCGTATCAAGTCCGCTGTCAAAAATCGTCCAGCCATCGCCATCGTCCAGAACATAGACATTGACGTGATCCAGCGCCATCGGCAGAGGCAGGCGCGCCCAAAGCACACCCTTTGCAATTTCGGTGACTGTGCCTTCTTCGGGCACCGCTTCAAAGGGATAGCGTAACCCGCCCATTTCCCCGCCATCCATCATGCGGCAAGATCCTCGTCCGTCAGGGCATAGAGCGATGCCGCCCCCGCCCGTGCCTGCGCCAGCAAACCGATATGTTCGGGAAGCACGCGCATGATGAAAACCTCTGCCAATGCGCGGCGCGGGGCCTCTCCGGTCTCGGCGGCTTTCAGATGATAATGCGCCCCCAATATGCGGGCAAATGCGCGCAAGTAGGATGTCGCCCCAGCAAAACGGTCCTGCATATCCTGCGCCACCAGCCATTCTGTCGCCTCACGCAGGCTTTCTGCGGCCTGCCAGACATGCTCAGCGAGATCGGGCAAATCCTCTCGCGCCGCTTCGGCACCATCTTCGATCTCTTGCAACAGCCGAAACGCCGCCTCGCCGCCATCCATCATCTTGCGGCCGACAAGGTCCATCGCCTGAATACCGTTCGTGCCTTCATAGATCGTGGTCACACGCACATCGCGCAGATACTGCGCAGCCCCCGTTTCTTCGATAAAGCCCATGCCGCCATGTACCTGCATCCCCGCACTGGCAACCTCGCATCCGATATCGGTGCCATGCGCCTTGGTGATCGGCGTCAGCAATGCGGCGCGCGCCTGCCATTCCTCTGCCCCGGTGGCACGCGCCATGTCGATGGCAACACTATTGGCAAGGGCAATCGCGCGTGCTGCGAAAATCTCGGCCTTCATTACCGAGAGCGCGCGCCGCACATCTGCATGTTCGGCGATTGCTCCGGTGCCAGTCAGCGGCGTCTTGCCCTGTTTGCGATCCAGTGCAAAGCCCAGCGCGTGCTGAAACGCACCTTCAGCAACCCCGATGCCCTGAACCCCAACACCCACACGCGCATTGTTCATCATGGTAAACATGGCCGCCATCCCCTGATGCGCCTCGCCCACCAGCCAGCCCGTCGCACGGTCATATTCCATAACCGCCGTTGGCGAGCCGTGCAGCCCCATCTTATGCTCCAGACTCACGACACGCAGCGCATTGCGCGCGCCCGGATTGCCATGTTCATCGGGGATACGCTTTGGCACCATGAACAGGCTGATCCCGCGCGTTCCTGCCCCGCCATCGGGCAAACGAGCCAAGACAAGGTGGCAGACATTCTCGGTGAAATCATTGTCCCCCCAGGAGATGTAGATCTTCTGGCCCGAAATAGCATAGGTGCCGTCACCATTCGGTTCCGCCTTGGTACGCAGCGCGCCGACATCGCTGCCCGCTTGCGGTTCGGTCAGGTTCATCGTGCCGCACCATTGCCCCGAAATCAGCTTTGGCAAGTATCGTGCCTTCAGGGTTTCATCGGCGTGGTTTTCCAGCGCCTCGATCTGTCCTTGGGTCATAAGCGGCGAAAGCTGCAAGGCCAGACAGGCCGACGACATCATGTCATTGACCGCCGTCGCAAGGGTCTGCGGCAGTCCAAGGCCACCATATTCGGGGTCGGCCGCCATCCCCAGCCAGCCCCCTTCAGCCATTGCCTCGAAGGCTTGCGCAAAGCCAGGGCTGGTACGCACCACGCCATTCTCCAGCCTTGCCGGATTCTGGTCACCTACGCGTTGCAACGGGGCCAGCACCGCCTCGCACAGTTTGCCCGCCTCGGTCAGGATCGCGTGGGTTGTCTCGGGGGTCGCCTCACTGAAACGCTCTGTCTGGCGCACCTGCTCAAAAGCCACCACATGATCAAGCATGAAGGCAAAGTCTGGGATCGGGGCGCGATAGGGCATTTGTGGCTCCTTCAGAAAGAGAAAGTCAGGGTGGCTTGGCAAGGTGACACCAAGCGCATATGACGATGCGACCCCCCTGTCATAGCGATGTAGGGGAGGATTCCAAACCGAAACGCCGCGTCACAAAGATGAAACAACCGCTCCAACAGACAGAGATTGTTGCCGCCGACTCCGAAGGGGTTGCGCAAGCGGCACGCTTGCTGTGCGCAGGGCGCCTGGTCGCAATGCCAACGGAAACTGTTTATGGATTGGCGGGTGACGCGCGCAATGCAGCGGCTGTTGCAGCCATTTTCGCGGCCAAGGGGCGCCCGTCCTTCAACCCGCTGATCGTGCATGTCGCGTCAGTGGCAAATGCACAGCGTATCGCCGAATTGCCGCAAGCCGCCTTGTTGCTTGCATCGAGGTTCTGGCCGGGTGCCATAACAGTGGTTGCGCCGCTTCGCACAGGCCACGGATTGGCGCCAGCAGTCACCGCGGGACTGAACACGGTGGCAATCCGCGTGCCCGCGCACCCGCTGGCACAAATGCTGCTTGCGAAGTTCGACGGCCCCTTGGCAGCGCCATCGGCCAACCCATCGGGGCGAATCAGCCCCACCACGCCTGCGCATGTGCTGGCCGGGCTTGAAGGGCGCATCGCTGCGGTGCTGGATGGCGGGGCCTGTGCGGTCGGGGTGGAATCGACCATTGTCGGCTTTGAGGATGGCAAACCTGTCATCTTGCGCGAAGGGGGCATAAGCCGCGAAGCGATCACAACCTGCCTGGGCGCCTGCCCGACCCATACCACCGAAACGGCGATTACCGCGCCCGGTCAGCTTGCCTCCCATTATGCGCCACGCGCGACACTGCGACTGAACGCAAATGACCCCAAACCCGGTGAAATCTGGATCGGCTTTGGCCCCCAGTGTCATAAAGCCAAACTGACACTTTCACCCAAAGGCGATCTAGAAGAGGCGGCCTCTCGACTATTTGCCGTGCTGCACGAAGCAGATGCCACGGGCCAGCCGATTGCCGTAGCCCCGGTGCCAGATCACGGGGTGGGTGCCGCGATAAACGACCGGTTGCGCCGTGCTGCCGCACCGCGTTCAGGATGAGCCTTGCAATTCTTGCACAACTTATGTGACACGCGTTTCAGCCAAATCACCGTTCGCAGCGCCACATAGTCAAGAAGGAGAAGCCCATGTTGATGCCGTTTCATTTCGCCTATCACGTCCGCGACCTGGATGAGGCGCGCCATTTCTACGGCGATATCCTTGGGTGCCAAGAGGGGCGCAGCACTGACACTTGGGTGGATTTCGACTTTTTTGGTCATCAGATCAGCCTGCACAAGGGCGAACCCTTTAGCAATTCACCAACTGGCAAGGTAGGTGATCACATGGTCCCGATGCCCCATTTCGGTCTGGTGCTGGATGCAGAGCGGTTCTCAGAACTTGCCAAACGATTGGCAGATGCGGGTGTAGAGTTTGTTATGCCCCCATCCCTGCGTTTTGAGGGGCAACCGGGCGAGCAATGGACAATGTTTTTCCGCGACCCGTCGGGCAATCCTATCGAGGTAAAGGGCTTTGCCGATCAGTCGCAGATATTCGCAAGCTGAGTTTCCTGCGCAACCCAATCAGCCACACCCGGCCCCATCGCCTGCACAGGCAGTGCGATAATGGGCGGCAATTCAAAGGGATGATGGGCGCGAATTTGCGCACAAACCGCATCGAAATTAAGTGCCGGGGTTTTCAACCGCAGAAGAACCTCTGATTCAGAATCGATCTGGCCCTGCCATATGAACAGGCTTTCGATTTTCGGAAGAAGATTCGCGCAAGCGACCAGTTTCTTGCGCAAACATGCGCTTGCGATCTCTCGTGCGCTGTCCTTGTCGGGACAGGTGACCTCGACTTCGAACAGATCCATCCGTGCCTCCATCGATCAGTATGTCGGTGGACTCAATATGCGCAGTCGTTGGTCCATAAACCATGATCTGTCGCAAAGCGCAGTGAAGATACCTTAGCAGTTGGGCACATTCACAGCCAAACCGCCAAGCGCAGTCTCTTTGTATTTCTCGGACATGTCTGCGCCTGTTTGACGCATGGCTTCGATGCAATTGTCCAGCGGCATGAAATGCGTCCCATCGCCGCGCAGGGCAAGGCTGGCCGCTGAAATCGCCTTGATCGCGCCCAGCCCGTTGCGCTCGATGCACGGGACCTGCACCAACCCCTTCACCGGGTCGCATGTCATGCCAAGGTGATGTTCCAGCGCGATTTCAGCAGCATTCTCAACTTGTTCAGGCGTGCCACCAAGCACTGCGGCAAGCCCCGCAGCCGCCATTGCCGCCGCCGACCCCACTTCGGCCTGACAACCGCATTCCGCACCAGAGATTGAGGCGTTGTGCTTGACCAGCCCGCCAATCGCAGCGGCGGTCAGAAGAAATTCTCCCACGCGCGCCTCACTCGCGCCGGGGACGTGGTCCAGCCAGTAACGGATCGTGGCAGGCACCACGCCTGCGGCACCATTGGTGGGGGCGGTCACCACCTGCCCGCCTGCGGCGTTTTCTTCGTTCACTGCCATCGCATAGACACTGATCCAATCATTGATCGTATGTGGCGCGTTCAGGTTCAGTCCGCGCTCGGCCTCTAGTGCGGCGCGAATCGCGGCCGCGCGCCTGCGCACTTGCAAGCCGCCGGGCAAAATACCCTCGGCTATAATTCCCCGATCGATGCAGTCATTCATCACTTGCCAGATCCGCCGCATCCCCTGATCCAACGCATTCGGACCACGGACGGAAAGTTCGTTTGCACGTTTCATCGCGGCGATGGATTTGCCGCTGTCGCGCGCCATGACCAACATCTGCGCCGCGGTCTCGAAAGGATAGGGGAAATCGGTTTCCGGTTTTCGCGCGGGCGCGCCAAGTTCTGCCTCGGTCACGACAAAACCGCCACCGATGGAATAATAGGTTTCCTGCGCAATCACGTCACCCTGCGCATCTGTTGCCATCAGCCGCAGCCCGTTAGAATGGCCGGGAAGCCTTGTGTCATAATCAAAGATCAAATCGGCCTTGGGTGCGAATGCAAGCCTGCCCAGACCTTTGGCGTCAATCCATCCATTGTCCGCGATATCGCTCAGGGCCTGCTCTGCCTGTGCGGCATCATAGGTGTCTGGCGTAAATCCCGCCAACCCAAGGATCACGGCGCGATCCGTCGCATGGCCCACGCCAGTAAATGCCAGCGAGCCATGAAGCGATGCACGAAGCCCGGAGACAGAAAAGGACAGGCCGCGCAAATGGTCCAGAAACCGCGCCGCCGCCACCATTGGCCCCATTGTATGGGACGAGGATGGTCCAATCCCGATCTTGAACATGTCGAAGACTGACAAGAACATGCGCGCGCTCCCTGTATTTGCAAACCTGCACCTGTCTAACCGCAAACGGCGTAGTTGATATAGCGGTCAGCGACATGAATTGCGCGAAACCAGACCTGCACCAGTCATCGCCCCTTGGCAGCACCCCGAAAATGCGGCACTCTGAAAGTTATGAAATCGACTGGAATATACACGTCGCTTGCGGCCATGTTGGTGCTCTCTGGTGCGGCTTGCTCACCTTGGACCAGCCCGCAAGCTGGCCGCAACATTTATGCGCAAAACTGCGTCTCGTGTCATGGCGACGATGGGCGCGGCGGGGCGCAAGTGCCGGACCTGACCGGAATTGCGGCACGCGCGGGCGGCACTTACCCGCAGCGCAGGGTGCTGGACAAGCTGGATGGATATGCCCGCGGCGCTGTCATCTACACAGATGTGGAAATGCCCAATTTCGGTGATCTGTTGACCGGCAGACTGACCAGAGTGCAGACAGATCAGGGCCTGTCGCGTCCCTTTCCCGAACAGATAATCGCGCTGGATGCCTATCTGCAATCCATCCAGCGCTAGGCCCCGACACGCGCGATATCGTCGCCCCCGGTCCGATTATGCTTTAACCCCACCCCGCAAAACGCCTATAAGGCGCGCGACCGATACAGAGGGCCCGCAATGACTGACCAGCTTACACCCATTGACCGCGCCAAATACACAGCCGCGCATTGCGCTGCCGATTTCGTGCAGGATGGTATGCGCGTCGGGCTTGGAACCGGCTCGACAGCCGCATGGATGGTGCGGCGGCTTGGAACCCGGATCAAACAGGAAGGGTTGCGCATCATTGCTGTGCCGACCTCGACCCGCACGGCGCAACTCGCGCGCCAAGTCGGAATAAATGTCGTTTCTCTGGACGAGGCCCGCTGGCTGGACCTGACCATTGACGGAGCGGATGAATTTGATGCTGAACTGACATTGATAAAGGGCGGCGGCGGGGCGCTTTTGCAAGAAAAGATCGTGGCGACCGCTTCTGACCAGATGATCGTGATTACCGATGCGGCGAAGGAAGTTAAAACACTGGGTGCATTCCCTCTTCCGGTTGAGGTGATCCCCTTTGGATGGCGTGCCACCAAGGCGCTTGTCGAAGAGGTTCTGGCCTCGATGGATGTGATGGGCCAGCATTCAAGCCTGCGTGTCAATGGCGACAAGCCCTTTGTGACGGATGAGGGCAATTACATCCTTGATCTGGACCTTGGCCGGATCGGAAATCCGCGCCAACTGGCACTGGTGCTCAATCAGGTGCCAGGCGTGGTCGAGAACGGGTTGTTTGTCGATATTGCAGATCAGGTCGTGATCGGCCATGCCGATGGCACCTGCGAAATGCGCGATCTGAGCAGCGGAACCCCCGAGACAAGCCTGCGCCAGATCGACCTTGAAGACTCGCGCAATATTTTTTCAGACCTGTAAGGGGCGGTAATGAGCTTTGACTACGACCTGTTTGTTATAGGCGGCGGCTCTGGCGGTGTGCGTGCCGCGCGGATTGCCTCGTCAGAATACGGGGCGAAGGTGGCGCTTGCAGAAGAATACCGCATGGGCGGAACATGCGTCATTCGGGGCTGCGTGCCCAAGAAGCTGATGGTCTTTGCCTCCGGGTTTCCGGGCGCGGTTGCAGATGCGCAGGCTTATGGCTGGGACGCGCAGATCGGGGCGTTTGACTGGGGTGCATTCCGAAACAAACTGGACAGCGAACTGGACCGGCTGGAAGGCGCATATCGCGGCAATCTGGAGCGCGCGGGCGTCGAGATTTTCGACTGTCGCGCCACTATTGCCGGCCCACACGAGGTGCGCCTTGCCGATGGGCGCGAGATGACGGCCAAACATATCCTGATTGCCACGGGTGGTCGCCCTGTCGTTCCCGAGAAATGGCAAGGTTTCGGGGCCATGACCTCGAACGAAGTATTCAAGATGGACCGCCTGCCCAAATCGCTGCTGATCGTCGGCGGCGGTTACATCGCCAGCGAATTTGCCTGCATCTTCAACGGGCTGGGGGTCAAGACAACGCAATTCTACCGTGGCGCACAAATCCTGCGCGGCTTCGATGAAGAGGCGCGCGGACATATCGCCAACGAGATGCTCGCGAATGGCGTTGACCTGCAACTGGGCACTGATGTGCTGGAAATGGAAGAGCGCGACGGGCAGACTTGGGTCAAGGCGACAACGGGCCATGATGGCTGCTATGATGCGGTCATGTTCGCAACCGGCCGCCGCCCCAATACCGACGGCCTTGGATTGCAAGCGCTCGGGTTGGAACTGAAAGCGAATGGCGCGATCAAGGTCGATCAGTACAGCCAGACGCGCATTCCTTCGATCTTTGCTGTGGGCGATGTGACAGACCGCGCCAATCTTACCCCGGTCGCCATCCGCGAGGGGCATGCCTTTGCCGATACGGTTTTCGGCGGCAAACCCACATTTTTCGATCATGGGCTGATCCCGACCGCAATTTTCACACAGCCGGAATACGGCACCGTCGGCCTGACCGAGGAAGAAGCGCGCGAGCAAGGCCCGGTCGACGTATATTGCGCGGCGTTCCGGCCAATGCACAGCCTGTTCGCAGGCCGTGACAATCGCGCGATGATGAAGCTGATTGTTTGCTGCAAGACTAACAAGGTGTTAGGGTGTCACATCGTTTCTGACCATGCGGGTGAGATGATACAGCTGGCAGGTGTTGCTGTTGCCATGAATGCAACGAAGGCAGATTTCGACCGCACCCTTGCTGTGCATCCAACGATGGCGGAGGAACTGGTCACAATGCGGACTGCGACGCGCAGCCACACTGATTGAGGGTTGATTTAGGCGGGTTTCAGCCCACCTTCTGACAAAACATGAAACCAAAACAATGAATGGAGTCCGGATGTCTGGGAACAACGGTGGACCTTGGGGAGGGGGCGGCAATCGCGGCGGTGGAAATCGCGGCAGCGGCGGCGGTGGCCGCGGCGG
>SLAT01000256.1 GCA_007126715.1 Roseinatronobacter sp. | reverse complement strand
TCTATGCCACCACGGCAGGCCCTTGCGCGCCAGCATGGCGGCCTCTGCGCGAAAGGCCGATGGCGGGCAGTCACGCAGCACCCGGCCAAAATACGCAATGAACCCCTCATTATAGCGCGCGGTCACAGGGTCGCGCGGGGTGCCGACATAGCGGTGATGCACTTGCAGATGTTCCGACCGGAAATGACTATAAAGCACGCTGGCAAGGATCAGATCAGCCAGCCACCGCTCGTGTCTGGTTTTCTGGTGCATCAGTTCATGAGAATAGACGATGCCGATCACCCCGGACATGACGCCCACACCGAACATGATGCCCAGATCTTCCCACCAGTTGAATTTCGCTCGCGATGTCAGCCACCAGATTACCAAAAAGATCGTCAACACCTGAATTGGAAACCAGATCAAGGTAATGAGCCGATACCAGAACAGGTCTTTCAGCGGTGTTTCCGTGTCGGGGTTGTCGTCACTCAGGCCGGTGATGAAATCAATCACAGTAAACGCCCACCAGCCATAGGCTACGGGCAAAATGAACCACCAGCCGCCCAATGCGACAGATAGTGCGATAAGCGGCAAGAACCCAAGGGAAACCCAGAAAGGCAGGGCGGAAACCAGTTTATGAAATTGATCTGACGACACGATACGCCGCTCCAACGTTACTACACAGCATGATTGATAGCGTATTCTTTGACCGATGCCAGTATGGCAAGGCTGCGACAGATTTACGCTTTGAACTGCGCAAGCAACCCATCCATCAAGGATGGTTGAACAATCTCGATCCAATACCCGTCGGGATCAAGGATGAACGCGATCTCTTTCATCCCCCCCTCGCCCAGCCGTTTCTGGAATTGCACGCCCATCTCCTCGAACCGGGCGCAGGCTGCGGCAATATCGGGGACAGCCAAACAGATATGCCCAAAGCCCTTTGGGGCCGTATTGCCCGAATGCATCTCGGAATCGTCATCCTCACTGCCCCAGTTATGGGTCAGTTCCAGCAGTCCCATCCGGCTGAAAGTCTGGCTTAGCGTGCCATCTGCGCTATCGGAATGCCCGCGCGGTTGCAGGAAATACAGCGAGAAGCGCGCCTCCTCGAAATCAAGCCTGCTGACCAGCCGAAAGCCAAGCACCTGCTGGTAGAATTCCAGCGACCGCGCAGGGTCCTTGATGCGCAGCATCGTATGGGTCAGGACAAAATTGTCGGTCGCGCTCAGATCGTCGCTCATGATACCTCCGATAAGTCGAGATGCGCCGCCGCCAGCGTATGCGCCTTGCGCATAACAGTTGGCAAGGCAGCGGGGTTGAATTCGTTCGCGGGAATAAACAAGCCGGATGCAGACAGGGGCAGATGCGCCACGCGCAGGCCAAGGCGCAAATGGAAATGGGTAAATGTATGGCGCACCTCATCGGACAAGGCGTGCCATTCGGCCGTGACGGGCGGGGTGCTGTCGGGCGGCTGCTCGCTCCAGTCGCTGCCGGGCCAGCCCAGCATACCGCCCAACAGGCCATGCGGGGGCCGCCGTTCCATCAGCCATGCGCCATCCACGCGCCGCCCCAGATAGGCAATGCCAAGCCGGACGGGTTTCGTAGGTTTGCGGGTCTTGCGCGGTAGGCTTGGCGCAGTGCCCGCATGGCGTGCGGCGCAGTCTGCCATGACCGGACAAATGCCGCATGCCGGATTGCGCGGAGTGCAGATCGTGGCGCCCAGATCCATCACGGCCTGCGCGTGGTCCCCTGGCCTGTGCTGTGGCGTCAGTCGGGCGGCATAGTCGGTCAGGACGGGTTTGGCCTGTGGCAGCGGCGTATGTTCATCAAACAGCCGCGCCATCACGCGCTCGACATTGCCATCCAGAACCGTTTCGGGCTGGTCAAAGGCAATGGCCGCAATCGCCGCCGACGTATACGGACCAACACCCGGCAAGGCCTGTAACCCCTCACGCGTGCGCGGAAAGCCCCCGAGACGTGCGACCTCTCGCGCACATTTCAGCAGGTTGCGCGCCCGTGCGTAATAGCCAAGCCCTGCCCATTCAGCCATCACATCCTCATCGCGCGCAGCGGCAAGCGCCTGAACAGTGGGCCAGCGTTCTGTGAAGCGGTGAAAATAAGCCTTCACAGCCGCCACAGTGGTTTGCTGCAACATCACTTCTGACAGCCATATCCGGTACGGGTCGGGTATCTGATTGCTGCCCGGTGGCACGCGCCATGGCAAAGCCCTGGCATGGCAATCATACCATGTCATCAACTTGTCAGATATCTGTGTGTCGCACCCGTCACGCATGTGTTATGCCCTGCTTTGGTGAAATCTGCGCCACCCCACTGGAATTGCCCGCGCCAAAGGGTAAACTACGCACCAACCACTGCAAGGGCTGGCTTGACAATATGGCGAAGAAATCTGCCCCCTATACGCCACCTTCACGCCGCGCGCGCGGGTTTGAGACTGCGTCCAAGCTGATGGACAAGCAAATCCGAAAGGTGGGCGAGACGCGCGGCTTTGCCGTGTCGCGCCTGCTGACACATTGGGCCGAGATTGCAGGGGCCGATATTGCCCAGATCAGTCGCCCCATCAAGATCAGCTACGGCAAAGGGGGCTTGGGTGCCAATCTGACACTGCTGACAACCGGGGCAGCGGGACCAATGTTACAAATGCAACTGCCCGCCCTGCGCGAAAAAGTGAACGCCTGTTATGGCTACAACGCGATCGCGCGCATTACCCTGACCCAGACAGCCGCATCAGGCTTTTCTGAAGGACAGGCCGAGTTTACACATGCCCGCCCCAAGGCCACGCGCCCGATTGCACCTGAAATCCGGCAAGATGCCGCTGCAACTGCGGCGGGGGTGCAGGATGACAGTTTGCGCACTGCCCTTGAACGACTGGCCTGCAATGTCTTATCGAAGGCGCAGAACACAAAAGGAAACTACTCATGAACAAGACACTCGTGCCCGCCCTTGCCGTTGTGGCCGCTTTGGGCGCTGGGGGGTGGTGGTATACCACGCAAACCGGCACATCCGACCCCATAGCCGCCAGCGCTGTGATGCAAGAGCATCAGATCCACCCGCTGGACATGCCCCTTGGCAATCAGGAAGCCTCGGTTGTCATGGTGGAATATTCCTCTCTGACATGCCCGCATTGCGCCACGTTCAATCAGGGGCCGTTCCAGCAGATCAAGGAAAACTTCATTGATACAGGCGAGATTCTGTATCTGAAACGCGAAGTGTATTTTGACCGCTACGGTCTGTGGGCGGCGATGGTTGCGCGTTGCGGCGGAGAAGAGCGTTATCACGGCATGTTGGAGCTGATTTACCAGACCCAGAGCACTTGGGCAGGATCAAGCGACCCTGTGCAGGTTGCCAATAACCTGCGCCGCCTTGGCCGTCAGGCGGGAATGGACGACGCCCAGTTGAACGCCTGCCTTGAAGATGCAGACAAGGCGCTGGAACTGACCGAGTTTTATCAGGCCAATGCAGAAACCTACGGCATCCGTTCAACGCCAAGTTTCATCATCAACGGCGAAGCCCATGGCAACATGTCCTATGCGGAATTCGAGCGGATCCTGAACGAGAAGCTGGGGAACTAAGCACAATGACCGGGCCGTTGGCGGGCATCCGCGTCATTGAGCTGGCGCGCATTCTGGCTGGGCCCTGGGCAGGCCAGACGCTGGCGGATCTTGGGGCAGAGGTCATCAAGGTCGAGGCCCCCGAAGGCGATGATACGCGCCGTTGGGGGCCGCCCTTCATTGACAGGGATGGCGTGCCGGAAGCGGCCTATTTCCATTCTGCAAATCGCGGCAAATCTTCGGTCACGGCTGATTTCCGCACCACGGAGGGACGCCAGAAGACCCTTGACCTCGTGGCTGGCGCGGATGTGTTGATCGAGAATTTCAAAGTCGGCGGGTTGGCGAAATACGGGCTGGATTATGCCAGCCTCTCTGCGATCAATCCCGGATTGATCTATTGCTCGATAACGGGCTTCGGGCAGACCGGTCCCTATGCGCATCGCGCGGGATACGATTACATCATTCAGGGCATGTCGGGCCTGATGTCAGTGACTGGCCCGGCTGACGGGATGCCACATAAGGTCGGTGTCGCGGTGACCGATATCGTCACTGGTATCTATGCCAGCACAGCAATTCTGGCCGCCTTGCATGAGCGGGCACGTACGGGGCTAGGGCAGCATATTGATCTTGCGCTGATGGATAGCGCTGTCGCGATCATGGCAAATCAGGCGATGAACTACCTTGCGACGGGCAAGTCCCCGACCCGTTTGGGCAATTATCACCCCAATCTGGCGCCATATCAGGTCGTGCCTTGTCACGATGGGCATATCATTATTGCAACAGGCAATGACACCCAGTACCGGCGCCTCTGCGGAATTCTGGCGCTGGATGAACTGGCGGATCATCAGGACTACTGCACCAATCAGGTACGCGTCAGAAACAGAGACAAGCTGTCACAGCTTATATGCGACAAAACCCGAAGCTGGGCCAAGGATGCGTTGCTCGCCGCCTGTGAGGGGCAAGGCGTGCCCGCTGGCTCGATAAATGACATGGCCGAAGTTTTTGCCGACCCTCAGGTTGTTGCACGCGGACTGGAATTGAACATGCAAGGGCTGAAAGGCGTGCGTTCGCCGTTCAATTTCTCCGCGCATCCCCAAACGCCCACCAAACCCGCGCCGTCGCTTGGCGAGGATGACTAAAGCAAAAAAATAACGTCTGACAAAAAAACGGCCCCTGCGAAGGCAAGGGCCGTTTTCGAATCATCTTCCGCCCAAACCCGGCGGTATTATGTCTTAGAACTTGAAGCCGACACCGATGCCTGCACCGAGTGTCCGGGTGTTCACATCATCCTGCCCGACATTGTTCACGACAGAATAATTAACCGAACCGCGCAGCATGATATTGTCGGTCAACATGTGGTCCAGACCAACCGCTGCTGTGCCGCCGAACGAGTTTTCAGACCCGTCGCTGCCGCTGGAACGCAACATCGAAGGGCCAACCCCTGCATATGCAAGCGTGCGTGCGTCGGCAGTAATCGGTACACCAGCCGTGAACAGCAGTGCTGCGCCACCTTCAACCCGGTCACCTTCACCCGGCAATGTTGGCCGTCCGAACAGAGCGGGCGACAAAATCGCTTCACCGCCCAGCACCACATTGCCTAGGTCCTGACGGTAGCCTGCAAACAGTGAAGCCACTGCATCGCTGGAACTGCCATCACCGCGGAAATTCATGTCGCTGTAGCCAAGACCTGCACCAGCATATCCGCCGGTCCAGTTAAAACGTGCGGGCGCAGCCGGGGGAGCGGGTGTCGATACCATCGGTTCCTGTATTGAAGGGCCCGTTTTCGACATGTCTCCTGCCACGGCTCCGGTTGCTACAAGCCCTGCAACAGCTGCGCTTGCGAAGATCGGATATATTTTCATGCGTTCGTTCCTTTTTTTCTACCAGAGCGCGAACCTGATCCTTCGATCAATTTCGCCATTGGTTTAAAGCGTCTGAGTCACAGCCGCTTACACCCATAACGAAACTCATACGCTATGGTTCCGTCTGGTGACATGAGAAACTATGATTCGGTACCCTGCATGACGCCGATGTGATAAATCGTTAGCATTTTCGCCTTATAAAAAAGGCAAATTCGCGGTCACATGCTCTCGCCGAAGCGGCCTTCTACCAGGGTTCGCAATGCAGTCGCCAATTCCGATTCTTGAACACCCGTCACCTTCACACGGATTGTCGTTCCGCAAGACGCTGCGAGCATCAATAAACCCATGATTGAATCGCCGGGCACGCTCATTCCGTCCTTCATGACCTCTGCGCGCGCATCATGTGCCTCAACAACTTCAACAAACTTGGCCGAGGCACGCGCATGAAGCCCTTTTTCATTGATTATCTCAAGATCAAACTCTGTCATCTAACGCCTTAACCCTGTTCCCTCGCCTCAGCGGCCTACCTCTATGGAATTGATATATTTGCGGCCAGCCTCCAACGCCGCAGAGGTTGCTGTCTGCAAATCCAACCCACGCGATTTTGCCAGCTTTATCAGCATGGGAAGATTTGCACCGTAGATGATCCGCCGATCAGCGCCAGTACAGGCAGGCAGCGACAGATTGGAGGGCGAGCCGCCGAACATATCTGTTACCACAACGACCCCGGCACCCTTGTCCACCATGTCTGCGGCGGCAGATATCTCGGCTTGCTTGGAACTGCGGTCATGATCATATTCAATGGATATGGCAGCGATACCGGCTTGCTTGCCGATCACATGCTCTATCGCCGCGAGATATTCTCGCGCCAGCCCACCATGCGCTACAATCACGATCCCGATCACGAACAGACCTTATTCGTTTTCTCCAATCGCGACCTGCGTCGCGATACGTTCCAGTTCTCTGTGTCGTTTAGACACCTGCCACTGCGTCTGCGCAAGCGCATTTGCCAGTTTTTCTACGGTTGCAACAGATCTGTGTTGCCCACCTGTACAACCAAACGCGATAGTCAGCTGTGATTTCCCCTCTTGGGCGTATTCTGGCAACAAACTTTCTACCAATTCGTGAATCCGCTGGAAAAACCCGTCAAAGCGATGATCCGCGGATACGAAACCCGCAACGCGCGGGTCCCGACCGTCAAGCCGGCGCAACTCGGCCTCCCAATGCGGATTTTTCAAGAACCTGCAATCAAAGACAAGATCAACACCCGCCGGAATGCCCCGCTTGTAGGAAAATGACTCGATCTGCACACGCATGGACTGCCCCGCACTGTCATCGAACAGGGTGTGCATTCGCGCCCGCAGGTCATGTGGGGTCAATGCTTCTGTCTCGATCAGAACATCCGCCCGCAAACGAACCGGAGCAAGCAAACGCGCTTCAAATTCTATTCCTTCGCGCGCTGTCCCGTCTGGGCTAAGCGGATGGCGTCTGCGTGTTTCGGAAAATCGCCGGATCAAGACCTGAACAGGGCAATCAAGAAACACCAGATCAAGATTGATACGGGGCATGGCTTCCAGATCGTCGACCAATGCCAACAAGGCATCGACAGAAAAATCACGGTTGCGCGGATCAAGGACCAAGGCCAACGGGCGATCCAGCGGTGCGCCAACAAGAGGACGCACCAGCGAAATGGGCATGTTGTCTATCGCCTCGAAGCCGATATCCTCAAGCGCTTTCAACGCAGTACTGCGCCCTGCCCCCGATGGGCCAGTCAGCAAAACCAGCCGTGCGAGATCCTTGTCTTTGTTCACTGCGTCCATCATGCTCTGGTGCCCTGCCCATACTGCAAAACATGGGAGTGGATGTATTGCTTAAGTCCCGCAGGGAAAGCTCTACTCGCGCAGTTGCGAAGGCAAGGCAGCTGCACACCCAACACTTTTGCAAACATGCGCTCTGGCATGCGTTGGGTTTCGATTTCGTCAAGGTTCACGATCGCGACCAGATTTGCGGATTCAAGCGCTCTCGCCTGCAATATGCCAAGTCCGCGCATCTCAATCATACCGCGAATTGTTGATGGCGATTGCACAACGATCGAAGGCCCGTCACGCCGCAATATAGTCTGGTCGTCAGAAACCAGCACCGCGCCAATGGCCATCAGTTCCAGCGCCAGCTCTGACTTTCCAGAACCGGACCTGCCTAGAATAAGCACGCCAGCGAACTGCCCCTCCACCTCGAACGCAACGGCGGAACCATGAACCCGGTCTGCCGCGATGACCAGCGTCACAATGGCAAGCCGACCACAAAACGCGCACCAAGCGACGGGCTGTCATCGCGCGCACCTGCTGCGCGAATATTCTCTGCCCAGATCACGCCCTGATGGGCCTCGATAATCTGTTTGGAAATCGCCAGACCAAGGCCGGAATGATTGCCAAATTGCTGTGGCGGACGCTCTGAGTAGAAGCGCTTGAACACTTTTTTCAGGGCATTCTCGGGAATTCCGGGGCCAGTATCCTCGACCACTATCAGGATTCGGTCGTGACGCTGGCGCGCCCAGACACGGACTGCGTCGCCCTCTCCACAAAACGAAATCGCATTTGTGATCAGATTGACAATCACTTGCGCCAACCGCCCTTCCAGCCCTGTCACCATCACCGGCGCATCGGGGAGAATCTTGATGAACTCGACCCCTTTCTCGCGCGCTTCATGAGAAAGGTGTTCGCACAGGTTATTCAGCAGCTTTACCAGATCAAACTCTTCCTGCTCTTCCTTGACCAGTTCAGAGTCCAACCTCGACGCATTGGACGTGTCAGAAACCAACCGATCCAGTCTGCGGACATCATGCTCGATCACATCCAGCAAGCGACTGATCTGATCTTCGCGTTTTGCCATGCGCAGACTGCCCACCGCAGAGCGCAAAGACGCCAGAGGGTTCTTGATTTCATGCGACACGTCTGCCGCAAAGCGCTCATTCGCTTCGACACGGTCATACAGGGCATTGACGATCCCGCGCATCGCCCGGGACAGGTCCCCAATTTCGTCGGGGCGACCCGAGAGGTCTGGGATGCGCACACGCGCGCCGGGCGCGCTTTTGCGGGCATCACGGCGCTTGCCCAGTTCGGCAGCCATTGCCAGATCCGCAAGCGGATTTGCTATGGTCGACGCGAGTACCAGGCTCAACCCGATGGAAACCACGACAGCAATCAGAAAAAACTGCAAAATCTGCTCGCGCTCGATGCGCATCATCAGTGCCGTATCTTCTGAACTGCGCCGCAAGAACACAGCCCCTCGAATCTCGCCATTGTGAATTACTGGGGCACTTGCAGCGATCCACATGCCATCTGTGGCATCCCTGTAGGTGTAGCTTGCCCATTCACCTGCCTGATTGCGTTCGAACATTGATTGCGCAACCTGCGCGAATGCTTCTTCAACAGGCAGTTCGGGTTGTGTTCGCGTCAGAAAAGACATTCCTGACCAGATTGCGCCCAAGACATCACTGATCGGGGTGGACCGTTCCGAAAACCTTTCGCTACCGGGGTTCTCGGTTCCACGCATCCGGGCAGCCACCTGCCCATCGGCATTCACGATAATCATCTCGAACCGCTGGTCGAATGTCAGCCTGTTCGACAAAATATCCCGCGTTGCGTCCAGATCGTCACTGACCGACACGATGTCAGCCACCATCTGAACTGTGCTGCCCAACATCTGCGCCTGCTGATCCAGCAGCGAATCCCGAAACGGGTTTGTAAACAGTATTCCAAGGATCAACACCACAAGAGCGACAAGATTGAACAAAGCGATCTTGCGCGCCAAGGGCGAATTGGAAATGCTTAGAAAACCGCGGCGGGCGCGCGACGCGCGGACCTCGGTCTCGACAGCGTCACCTGGTCCGACCCAGTCATCTCCAATAAGGATGTCAGCTCGCGCTGCCTTAGCCTCGGTCTGCACCTGTTCACCCGCTTTATACTTTGGGATTATTGCGCCTGATCTTTTGTCAGGCTTCGTTATACTTGTAACCAATCCCATACAGGGTTTCTATCGATGAGAACTCTGGGTCAGCGTTGCGCATCTTCTTGCGCAAGCGCTTGATATGGCTGTCGATCGT
>SLAT01000052.1 GCA_007126715.1 Roseinatronobacter sp. | reverse complement strand
TGTCGTCGAACACCTCGACCCCGAACTCTTCAACGCCCTTGGGCATCAATGTGGGCGGGCCGACTAGGCGCACGCGGTTTTCCATCTTGCCCAGCAGGATCAGGTTTGACCGCGCGACGCGACTATGGGCGATATCGCCGCAAATCGCGATGCTCAGCCGGTGCAACCGGCCTTTCTTGCGCCGGATCGTCAGCGCATCCAGCAGCGCTTGCGTGGGGTGTTCATGCTTGCCATCGCCGGCATTCAGAACTGCGCAATTCACCTTTTCGGCCAGCAGGTTCACGGCACCAGAGCTGCCATGACGCACCACCAGAAGATCGGGGTGCATGGCATTCAGCGTCAGCGCCGTGTCGATCAGCGTTTCGCCCTTTTTCAGGCTGGACTGGGCCATCGCCATGTTCATCACATCTGCGCCAAGCCGCTTGCCTGCCAATTCAAAGCTGGCCTGTGTGCGGGTGGATGCCTCGAAAAACATGTTGATCTGCGTCATGCCGGCAAGGGTTGTGCCGTGTTTCTCGCTAGAGCGGTTCAGCGCGACATATTCATCCGCAAGATCAAGGATGGTCGTGATCTCGGTCGGGTGAAGCGGTTCGATCCCCAGCAGATGATTCTGTTTGAATGACATGCGTCCCCCGCCTTAAGCCCCTGCGCCGTTATAGAAACCGTACCCCGCGACGACAAGGCCGCTTTACCCGCTGTCATGCGCGTATTACGTTGCGCGCATGGTATCGCAGGTTCCTTGGGAAACAGACTGGCATGTTGCGCGCGCCTGCCTTGAATGGCAGGTCGAGATGGGCGCTGTCGAGGCCATTTGCGATGCGCCGGTTGACCGCTATGCGCTGGACCCGGCCCCGTTGACAAAACCTGTGGCAAAACCAAAAGCTGCCCCTGCCGCATCTGCGCCAAGTGTCAGCGTTGATCCTGTTGCCGAGGCACAGGCTTTGGCCGCTGCCGCCCCTGATCTGGAGGCGCTGCAAGCCGCAATGTCGGGTTTTGCGCATAGTGATCTGAAACTGGGTGCGCGCAATCTGGTATTCTGCGATGGCAACCCACAGGCGCGCATCATGATCGTGGGCGAGGCACCGGGGCGCGAGGAAGACCGCTCTGGCAAACCGTTTATCGGAGAGGCGGGCCAGTTGCTCGACCGGATGCTGGCCGCAATCGACATGCGCCGCGACCACCCTGATCCGGCGCGCTCGGTCTATATCACCAATATCCTGCCTTGGCGCCCGCCGCAAAACCGCGACCCCAGCGCCGACGAGCGCGCCATGTTCCGCCCGTTTGTGATGCGCCATATCGCCCTGATCGACCCTGATATATTGATCTTGATGGGGCGGATTTCGGCCAGCACCCTGTTGCAAGGCAATGAAGCGATCACCCGCATTCGCGGCCAGTGGCGCGAGGTGGCGGGCCGCCCCGCCTTGCCAATGCTGCACCCGGCCTATCTGCTGCGAAACCCTGCCGCCAAGCGCGAGGCCTGGGCCGATCTGCTGGAATTGCAAGCCCGCTTAAGGACAGTGACATGAGCCGAATTGACGACACGAAACCCTTTATGCCTGTGCGCTTTGCTGTGTTGACAGTATCGGACACGCGCGCGCTGGATACTGACAAATCCGGCGATACGCTGGCCGCGCGGATTGAAGGCGCGGGCCATGTGCTGGCCGCGCGCGATATCGTGCGGGATGAGCGTGACCAGATTGCCGCACAGTTGCGCGTATGGTGTGCGGACCCCGGAATTGATGCGATCGTGACCACAGGCGGCACGGGCCTGACCGGACGTGATGTCACTGTCGAGGCGCATCGCGATGTCTATGAGAAGGAAATTGATGCATTCGGCACGGTGTTCACACTCGTCTCGATGCAAAAGATCGGCACATCGGCAATTCAATCGCGTGCTTGTGCGGGCGTGGCGCAGGGAACATATCTGTTCGCGCTGCCCGGTTCGCCCGGCGCGTGCAAGGATGCCTGGGACGAGATTTTGTCGCTGCAATTCGATTTTCGTCACCGCCCCTGTAACTTTGTCGAAATTTTTCCGCGACTCGACGAACATCTGCGACGGAAGTAACGCGCTGTTGCGTTCAAGTTTATTGAATTGAAGCGGCTTTAGCGGCGTAATCTGCGTATGCGCCCCCGCCTGAACTGGAGTAGCCATGCGTTTCCTGACCCGCAGCCTGATTGCGTTATTGCTTGCGGCTTTGTCTTTCTCGGCGCTGGCTTATGCTGGCTACACAATGTTTACCGCAATCCAGAGCCGGGCAGAGGTGACAGGTGGGCCGGGGCAGGGCGCGCGCGAGCGTGTGTTTACCGTGCGCGCGCTGACAGTAGCGCCCGACGAGGTGACGCCAGTTCTTTCAGCCTTTGGTGAAGTGCGTACCCGCAGGTCGCTGGAATTGCGCGCGCCGGTTGGCGGGCAGGTTCTGGAAGTGGCCTCCGGTTTCGAGGATGGGGCGGATGTGGGCGAGGGGCAATTGCTGTTCCGGATTGACCCCGCCGATGCAGAAGCGGCGCTGGCGCTGGCGCAGTCTGATCTTGCCCGCGCCGAGGCGGAATTGCGCGATGCCACGCGTGCGCTGGACCTTGCGGGCGAAGATGTGGCCGCCGCTGAGGCGCAGCTTGATCTGCGCGTGCGCGCGCTGGACCGGCGGCGGGGGCTTGCAGATCGCGGTGTCGCGACCGAGGCCGCGCTGGAAGAGGCTGAATTGGCGCTGTCCTCTGCGCGGCAGGCCGCAGTCGGGCGCAGACAGGCCGAGGCGCAGGCAATCGCGCGCCGCGATCAGGCCGAAAGCGCGCTGGAGCGCCAGCGCATCACCTTGAGTGAGGCCGAACGCCGCCTGTCTGACACAAGCGTATATGCCAGTTTCAACGGCACGCTGGCCGATGTCAGCCTTACCGAGGGCGGGATCGTCAACACGAATGAGCAGCTTGGGCGGATTATTGATCCGGATTTGCTGGAAGTGTCGGTGCGGGTTTCGACCGCGCAATATTTGCGCCTGATTGACGAAGACGGGCGCCTGCTGAACAGCGATGCCGAAGTCGCGCTGGAGGTTGCCGGTTTCGAGATCACCTCTCCGGGGCGGGTGGTGCGGGCCTCGGCTACGGTGGAGCAGGGGCAGGGCGGGCGGCAACTATTTGTGGAACTGGTCGCGCCGCGCGGGTTTCGCCCCGGTGATTTCGTCACTGTGCGCTTGAACGAACCTGCGCTGCAAGATGTGGCGCTGCTGCCCGCAACCGCCGTAAGCGCGACGGGCACTGTGCTGGTCATCAATGAGGATAACCGCCTGAGTGCTGCGCCTGTCACTGTGCTGCGCCGACAGGGTGACAATGTGCTGATCGACGCGTCCGCGCTTGCCGGGCAAGAGATCGTGCGCGAGATTGGTCCGTCACTTGGCACGGGCATATTGGTGCGCCCACAGCGCGAAACCGCAACCGGCGAGGTTGTTCAGGAGCCGCCCGAGATGGTCACGCTAGACCCCGAGCGCCGGGCCAGACTGATTGCCCAGATCGAGGGCAACACCCGAATGCCCGAACCCGTGCGCGCGCGCATGCTTGCGCAACTGTCGGAAGAGTCCGTGCCCGCCAGCATGCTGGAGCGGTTGGAAAGCGGCAATGTCGGTGGCGGTGGTATGGGCGGTCGTTTGCCGGGTGGGGGATAAGCCATGATCCTGCGCGACACGAAGGACAGGCTTGCTGTTCAGGCCGTTGGATTGTTTCGGTATTTCACACGTCACAAGACGGCGGCAAATCTTTTGCTGGTGATCATGGTCCTATCTGGGCTGGCGGCCATCCCGCAGATGCGCGCGCAGTTTTTCCCCGATGTCGTGGTGGACAATATCTCGGTCGATATTCGCTGGCCGGGGGCGGGTGCCGAAGACCTTGATCGCGGTGTGGTCCAGCTTGTCGGGCCAGCCCTGCAAGCGGTTGACGGGGTCACCAATGTCTCTGCCAACTCGCGCGAGGGGCGGGCCAGTTTTACGATAGATTTTGAAACCGGCTGGGATATGGGGCGCGCCAGTTCTGATGTGCAGGATGCGCTGGATGCGGTGGGCAATCTGCCCGAAGATGTGGAAGACCCTGTTACGCGGCGTTCCAGTTGGGCGGACAGGGTTACAAATGTGGTGGTGACCGGTCCGGTTGCGGTTGAACAACTGGCGCGGTTCGCCGATGAATTCGCAGCACGGCTGTATAACGAAGGGATCACCCGAACCACGATCCGCGGTGTTGCCAGCGCCGAGGTGATGGTCGAAGTGCCAACCCGCAATCTGATCGAAAATGACCTGAGCATGGCCGATATTGCGCAGGCCATCCGCAGCACGGTCAGCACGGACCCGTCAGGCGAAACCGCATCTGGCGGGGCGCGCGTGCGCACGGGGGCAGAACGGCGCACTGCCGAACAGGTGGCCGATATTGCGTTGCGCACGCGGGCGGATGGCACAGTGCTGCGCTTGGGCGATGTGGCGGATCTGCGCGAGGGCAGCATTGACCGCGACCGCGCCTTCTGGGTGGGCGATGACCCTGCCATCACCGTGCGCGTGGACAGGTCCGAACGTGGGGATGCGATTGAGATACAAGCCCGCGTGCAAGCCATGGCCGATGTGATGAACCGCAACCTGCCCGAAGGCGTCAAGTTCGAGTTGGTCTCGACGCGGGCAGAGTTCATTTCCGGCCGGATCATGATTCTGGTCAAGAATGCGACGCTGGGTCTGGGTCTTGTGGTGGTGTTGCTGTTCCTGTTTCTGAATGCGCGCACGGCGTTCTGGGTTTCGGCGGGTATTCCGGCGGCCATGCTTGCGGCGATTGCGGTCATGTATCTGATGGGGCTGAGTTTCAACATGATCTCGCTATTTGCGCTGATCATCACGCTTGGCATTGTGGTGGATGATGCGATTGTCGTGGGCGAACATGCCGATTACCGCGCGCGGGAACTGGGTGAAGCACCGGCTCAGGCCGCCGAGAATGCGGCAACCCGCATGGCGCAGCCGGTTTTTGCGGCCACCATCACCACGATTCTGGCTTTCGGGGCGCTTATTCTGGTGGGTGGGCGCTTTGGCACGCTGATCGCCGATATTCCCCTGACGGTGATCGCGGTTCTGATCGCCTCGCTGGTCGAGTGTTTTCTGATCCTGCCCAACCATATGTATCATGCGATTGCCAGCGGGTTGAAGCAGCGGTGGTATGACTGGCCCTCGCGGCAGGTCAATCGCGGCTTTCAATGGGCGCGCGAGCGGGTGTTTCGGCCTTTCATCGCCTTTGTCATCGCGGCGCGCTATCCGGTTGTGGCGGGGTTGATCGCGCTCTTGACGCTGCAAATGGCCCATCTGGTGCGGGGTGACCTGCCGTTCCGGTTCTTCAATCCGCCAGAGCAGGGCTCCATCACCGGCAATATCGTGATGACCGATGGCGCCACGCGCGCCGATACACTGGAAATGCTGCGCGAATTACAGCGCGCGACCGAGGCACTGGCAAGCCGCATGGAGGAGGAGACAGGCATCAGCCCTGTGCTTTTCGTCATGACAGAGCTTGGCGGCCATGCCGGGCGCGCACTGGCTTCGGCTGAGGACAAGGACGGCGATCTGCTGGGCGCGATTTCCATTGATCTGGTGGATGCGGACCTGCGCGAGATTTCGTCTTCTGCCTTCGCTTCGGCCTTGCAAGACGAGGTGCAGGCGCTTCCCCGGCTGGAGGAATTCAGCTTCCGGTCATGGGGTACCGGCCCCGGTGGAGATTCGCTGTCGGTTGACCTGAGCGGCGGGGATTCCGAGACACTGAAAGCGGCATCCGAGGCATTGCGCGCCGCACTTGTGCCCTTTCCCGAGATTACCGGGCTGGAAGACAACCTGCCCTATGACAAGCAGGAATTGCTGTTGCAACTGACCGCGCAGGGGCAGGCGCTGGGCTTCACTGTTGAGGGGCTGTCGCGCGATCTGCGCAACCGCCTGTCGGGCATAGAGGCGGCGACATTTCCTGACGGGCTGCGCACAGGGCGCATCCGCGTAGAGGTGCCTGCCACTGAACGCGCGGCGGATTTTCTGGACAGCATGATGATGCGCGCGGCATCGGGCAGCTATGTGCCCTTGGGTGATATCGTCTCGGTCGCCGAGCGGCAGGGTTTTTCCAGCATACGGCGCGAAAACGGCGTGCGGGTGGTCACTGTCACGGGCGATTTGTCCGAGGATGACCCGGCGCGCGCGAGAGAGATCACGCGCTTGCTGAGCGAACGCATATTGCCTGATCTTGAAGCGGATTTCAGCATCACCACACGCCTTTCGGGGCAGGCAGAGCAGGAACGCGAATTCCTGAGCGATGCGGCCATCGGCATCAGCTTGTGCCTGATCCTGATCTATCTGACGCTCGCTTGGGTGTTTTCCAGCTGGCTGCGTCCGCTGGTGGTGATGGCGGTCATTCCCTTCGGACTGATCGGGGTGATTTACGGGCATACAAGCTGGAATATGGCCATGTCGATGTTCTCGATTGTCGGGATGATGGGTATGGCAGGGATTATTATCAACGACTCTATCGTGCTGGTCACGACGGTGGATCAATACGCCCGTGACCGTGGTTTGATCCCGTCCATCATTGATGCGACCTGTGACCGTCTGCGGCCCGTGCTGCTGACAACACTGACTACGGTTCTGGGCCTGACACCGCTGATGTTCGAAAACTCGACACAAGCTGCATTCCTGAAACCCACTGTGATAACGCTGGTCTACGGGCTGGGCTTTGGCATGTTCATCGTGCTGCTGTTGGTACCCGCCTTGTTGGCGATCGGGCATGACATGCGCCGTCAGGTGGTGTCGTTGCGCCGCGCCCTGACGCTGCCTGCGCGCGGTATCTCGCTGGTGCCGCTGGGCGCTGCGCTGGTGCTGGGCGTATGGTTCCTTGTCACCATTGGCGGCGTGATTGTCACTGGCGAGATGCTGGTGCCGGGCGTCATGGCCGGATTGACGGATGCGCCGATGCGCGCGGCCATGATCCTATTCATGGGCGGCGCGGTGCTGGGCCTTGTTCTGGCGTGGTGTCTTGGGGCGCTGGGGCTGTGGCTTGGCGCAAGACGGCGGCCTCAGTCGGAAACTGCGCAGCCTTGATGCACGGAAGTGCCATGTTCACTGACAACGCTGATCCGTACAGCCGAACGGTCGATTGCACCGCCGGATTTTGTGCGAAACAGGGTGTGACCCGTCAGCGTGTCACCGTCGCGTTCGGTGGGCAGAACCCGCGCGGGCATTGTGCTGCCCGTCATCTCTATCAGGACGAATTCCTCGCGCCCTTGCGGCGGGATTTGCAAACTGGCACTCAGCCGCAACCCGCGCTTGTCCGGGGTTACGTTGCACTCCATGCCCTGCAACCCGGCAGCATGTGCGGCTTGCGGGCGGCGCGTCATTGCGGAGGTTATCATCGCATCTGGCGTGCCAGAACCCTGCGCCATGACATTCAGCGCCAGATCGACCGGAATGCAGATATCTGCGCAGACACCGACCGACAGGATCGCATCCAGTTCGACCGGCTGTCCGGCATCGACAGGCGTCAGCTCGATCGGAAGTACGATTTCATCGCTATACCCGATGCTTGCAAAGCCCGCCTTTATGTAGAGCTTTGGTTCAGGCCACAGGATGCGCGCAGCAGAAAGGTTGCGTGATCCAGAGATATCCAGCTTGGGCACTATTCCGCTTTCACCCGGATGGCGCCAATAAGTGATCCAGTCCTGCGCAAGCCGAAGATGCAACGCCGCGATATAAGTGCCGTTTTCGGTTTTCCAGCCCGGACGCATATTCGCTTCGAATATTTCGGACAGACGCGGGGCTTGCGCCTGGCCTGCCATCGGCAGGACCAGAGCGGTGACGACAAGAAGGGAACGGATCATAGTCATAGCGTCCTAGATTCCCTGCATGGGGCAGGAAGGGAAGTCACAAGGACGCGACTTGGCGAGTCTGTGACACAAAAAGCCTATCTGACCGCCCTGCGCGCCCCTTGGCAATACTGAATAAGACGGGCATGCTGGTGAAAATATCACAGACCGGACAGACATGACCCATCTTATCGGAAAACTGCTGATTGCCATGCCCTCGATGCCCGACCCCCGATTCGCGCATTCGGTGGTGTTTTTATGCGCGCATTCCGAGAATGGGGCGATGGGGGTTATTGTCAATAAACCTCTGCCCGATCTGACCCTGATCAAGCTGCTGTCGCATCTGGATCTTGATGGGCCGGAGAATGCGCGCGGACTTGGCGAAGACCCGGTGGATGGTCCGGTTCATTTCGGCGGCCCGGTCGAGACGTCGCGCGGGTTTGTGTTGCATTCGCCAGATTTTTTCAATGCCGAAGGCAGTTTGCAAGTTGCAGATGGCATTGTGCTAAGCACCTCGGTCGAGGTGCTGGCCGAGATGGCGCGCGGGCAGGGGCCTTCGCAATCCATCGTGGCACTTGGCTATGCAGGCTGGGGGCCAGACCAGTTGGATGGTGAAATACAGGCGGGTGGCTGGCTGATCGCCGATGCCGCACCTGCTATGCTGTTTGCAACGGAAGACAGTGCCAAATGGACGGCCGCGCTGGGCCAGATCGGGGTCGATCCGCGCTTGCTATCTGGCGCGACTGGTCACGCCTGAAGGTCAGTGCCGATCAGCGCTGCGGCAAATTCCTCTGGGTCGAATGCCTGTAGATCGTCGATCTGTTCGCCTACGCCAATGGCGTGGATCGGCAGGCCAAAGCGGTCTGCCAGTGCGACCAGCACACCACCGCGCGCCGTTCCATCCAGTTTTGTCATGACCAGCCCGGTCACATCAGCCAGCTTGCGGAAGATATCGACCTGATTGAGGGCGTTCTGCCCCGTGGTTGCATCCAGCACCAGCAGGGTATTATGCGGCGCCTCCGGGTCCAGTTTGCGCAGCACGCGCAGGATCTTGGCCAGTTCCTCCATCAGGTCGGCACGGTTTTGCAACCGACCTGCTGTGTCGATCATCAGCAGATCAATGCCTTCGGCCTTGGCGCGGGCCAGCGCGTCATAGGCCAGACTTGCCGGGTCCGAACCTTCGGGCGCGGTCATGACCGGAACGCCTGCGCGGGTTCCCCAGACCTGCAACTGTTCGACCGCGGCGGCGCGGAACGTGTCGCCAGCCGCGATCATCACCGATTTCCCGGCTTCGCGGAACTGGCTGGCAAGTTTACCGATGGTCGTGGTCTTGCCTGCGCCATTGACGCCCACCACCAGCACCACTTGCGGGCGCGCAGCATAGAGGGGCAGGGGCTTTGCCACAGGTTCCATGATGCGGGTGATTTCCTGCGCCAGTGCTGTCTTGATCTCATTGACCGACATCTTGCGGCCAAAGCGGCCCTCGGCCAGATTGGCGCTGACGCGCATCGCAGTCTCGACGCCCATATCGGACTGGATCAGAAGCTCTTCCAGCCGCTCAAGCATGTCATCATCCAAGTCAGAAACATTCACTGAGGAGAAATCTTTATGACCAATACTCTCCAAATACTTCTTCTTACCCTGAATAAACGACTCAAGAAGCGCTCGACGAACACCATCATCATTCAACTTAG
>SLAT01000092.1 GCA_007126715.1 Roseinatronobacter sp. | reverse complement strand
CGCCCCTGAACGAAGAGTTTGGCCGCGCGATCGGGGCGGATGCCTATTGCCGCGATGCTGCCGTCGCGGTGGAGACGGCCAAGGATTTCGTCGCGCGCAAACACAACCAGATGGCCGCAGGCTGAGTGCTTGCCGAGTGTGATACAGAAAGCGGGCTGACCTGAGGGTCAGCCCACTTTTTGAGTATTTATGGCAAGAAAATGAGGCTGTGGATCAATCCACAAATGCCTTTTCGACGACATATTCCGCAGGCGAGGAATTCGCGCCCTCGTTCAGGCCGGCATCTTCGAGGATTTTCTTGATATCCAGATTGAAGCCAAGCGAGCCGCAGACCATTGCGCGGTCTATGGCAGGGTCTAGCGGCGGAATATCAAGGTCCGTGAACACTTTGCCGGAGGTGAGATTGTCGGTCACACGGCCCATATAGGCGCTGTTTTCGCGTGTCGTGGTTGGATAATACAGCAGCTTGTCGCCCACCAGTTCACCGATCAACGGATCTTCGGGCAACGCTTCGATCAGATTTCGGCCATAGGTCAGTTCTGCCGCTTCGCGGCAGGTATGCATAACAATCACCTGCTCGTATTTTTCCCATGTCTCCGGGTCGCGCAACAAAGATGCGAAGGGCGCGATGCCCGTGCCGGTGGCCAGCATCCACAACCGCTTGCCCGGAAGCAGCGCATCCAGAACCAACGTTCCGACTGGCTTGGGGCGCAGGATCAGTTCATCACCCGGCTGAATATGCTGCAAGCGCGAGGTCAGCGGCCCGTCGGGGACCTTGATCGAATAGAATTCCAATTCTTCGTCCCAAGACGGTGACGCGATGGAATAGGCGCGCAGCAAGGGTTTGCCATTATCCCCCAATAATCCGATCATCACGAATTCACCCGAGCGAAAGCGCAGCGACCGCGGGCGTGTGCAGCGAAACGCAAAGAGATGATCGGTGTAATGGGTCACAGAGGTCACAGTTTGCGCATCTGGCAATGTGGGGGTGGCTTTGGGTGCGATTGCGCTTTGTTCGGTCATTCGTTCGGCTTTCACTTGGAAAAGGGCGCGTGATCCTGCGCGAGAGATGTCGGCTTTGGCTAGCTGCTGTGGTTTGTTTACGCTTTGATTCATATCAAGATCAAGAGCAGGCTTTCTCATAAACCCCCAAGAATGTAAAATATAATTCCACGATTGGCGCTTAAATCTTGCCCATACAGGAATTAATTTCTATATTCTGGTAAAATACGAGAAAGGAATGCGCTTATGTCCCATGATCTGGACGAATTGGATCGCCGGATCCTGATTGAATTGCAACAAGATGCCAGCCAGTCACTTGATGATATCGCGCGAAAGGTAAGTTCCAGCAAGACTCCGGTCTGGAATCGGATACGCAAGCTGCGCAAGGCGGGCATCATCACGCGCGACACAGTGCTGCTGGACCCCGAGGCGCTGGGGCTGGAGGCGTGCTTTTTCGTGCTGGTACGCACCTCGGCGCATGAGGCCGACTGGCAGGCGCGCTTTCTTCAAGCCGTGCGCGCGCGTCCCGAAGTGATGGAGGCGCACCGATTGGCAGGCGATATCGACTATATCCTGAAAGTGCGCGTGCCCAATGCGCGGGCCTATGACCGGTTTTATCAGGCCTTGATTTCCGAGGTCACCATTCACAACGTGACCGCGCTTTTGTCGATGGAAGAAATCAAGTTCACCACCGAGATGCCATTGGAGCACACGAAAACCTGATCAACTGGGGGCAAAAACACTATCGCGCGGAATGCTTTCTGACTTATCCTGCCTGCATTCAGCATTTTTCAGGAGCATGTCATGCGCAGATTTCTGACCTCATGTGTTTTTGTCGCACTGGCCTTTACGGTGCAGGCACAACCCTTTCCGCAATTGTTTGATGTGCAGGATGTTGCAGCCGATGATGCGTTGAATATCCGCGCAGAGCCAAATGCCAGCGCCGAGATCATCGGCACGCTGGACCATGATGCCCAAGGTGTTGAGGTTGTTGCGAGCAATGCCGATAACAGTTGGGGCCGTGTGAACACCGGCGAAGGGTCCGGCTGGGTCAATCTGCGGTACATGAGTGCGGGCCGGGTGCATATCGACAACTATAACCTGCCGGACGGGCTGTTTTGCTATGGGACCGAGCCGTTCTGGTCCGCCTCTAATATTGGCGGTGCATTGCATTTCGACACGCCTGATATGCCGGGTCAGGATATGCCCATATGGATCGCGCAGGATAGCGGCATTGCCGAAGATTTGCGGCGCATGGTGCATATGGGCGGCATTGGCGGACCAGCCAGCGCCTTCATCTATCCCGCAAGCTGCAATGACGGGATGAGCGACCGCGAATTCGGGCTGGCGATAAGCCTGATGACCGCGCCGGACGCCCCCCTGCTCAGCGGGTGTTGCACACTTAATCGCTAAGCGCGGGGCGTTCCAGCGCGGTGATCCAACGCTCCAGCCGCGCGCGATTGTTGCCCATGTCGGAATGGCCGAAACGTGCGCGCGCGAAAGCAAGTAACATCGCCCCCTCGCCTGCCCGTTCGATCAGGATCGAGGTGTAATCCGGGTAGCCCATAAGCGGTGTGCGTGTCAGATAGGTCATGTGACCTGACTGCACCGAACCGGCCAGCAGCGTGGCACCATCGACGCGCGCAACCTCGTCAATCCGAGCGGCCAACGCATCCGGGGCCAGTTGAAAGACCTGCGGCATGGCATCACCGCCAACCATACGGATCAGGTGGAAATTGGGCGTGGATGGCCGCGTGACAAGGCGCGGGTCTTCGTGCCAATGCGCGGGGTCGGACGGGGCCAGCCGGATATAGGCAGCCACTGCCAGCGCCGCGACTAGCACCCCAAGAAAGATCAGTTTGATCATTTGCGGCCCGTTTCCTGCAAGCTCTGACAATAGAGGCAAATCAGTTCCATACCAACATGCGCGCCCATGACCGCTGTCACACCAGACGGATCATGCGCGGGAGAGACTTCGACCACATCGCCACCTTTCATGTTGATCCCCGAGATCTGACGCAGGATGACCGCCACTTGATTGGGGGTCAAGCCATTCCAGACAGGGGTGCCGGTGCCGGGCGCAAATGCAGGGTCCAGTGCATCTATGTCAAAGCTGACATAGCACGGTGTCGGGCCCACAATCTCGCGCAGCTTTGCGGCCACCGCCTTTGGCCCGATCTCATGCGCCTCGAAGGCGTCGATCACAGTCATGCCCAGATAATCCGCGCATTCCGTGCGAATACCGACCTGCACCGAAGTCGCAGCGTTCACCAAGCCTTCGCGCACTGCCTTGTACATCATCGTGCCATGATCAATGCGCGCAGGGTCATCATCGGGCCACAGGTCGGAATGCGCATCAAACTGGATCACGCTCATTGGTCCGAACTTCGCCGCATAAGCGCGCAAGATCGGCAATGTGATGTAGTGATCGCCCCCCAGGGTCAGCGTGCCGATACCAGCTTTCAGGATTCCGGCGATATGGGCGCGTAGTGTTTCAGGGAAATCCTGAATCCGCGCGAAATCAAACGCCAGATCACCATAATCAATGATGCTAAATTCGGTCAACGGGTCGAACCCCCAGCCATAGGGCGGGTAGCAGGGTTGCAGGCAGCTGGCCTCGCGGATGGCGCGCGGCCCCATTCGTGTGCCAGCACGATGCGAGGCGGCCTGATCGAAAGGCACCCCGGTCACGGCCAGATCCACACCGGTCAGATCTCTTGTATACTTGCGGCGCAAGAAACTGGTCGCCCCGCCAAAAGTACTTTCAAAAGACAGCCCCTTCAGGTCGGGGCGCAGGAACGCGTCATCGACTTCAGCGCCAGGTTTTTCAAATGCCATCTGGTTTTCCTCTGCACTGTATTGCTCTATCTGTGCATGAGCGTCGAGGGACAAGCACATGCTCTATGAACCGACTGGCTATGACCATAGACACTGGCCCCAAAGCTACTGGCGCGCCAGTTGTGCGGGCCTGCCCGCCTTTCCACCGCTGAACGGCGAAACACAAGCGGAGGTGGCGATTATCGGTGCGGGCTACGCCGGACTGAACGCGGCGCTGGAACTGGTCGAGCGGCATAGCGCGAATGTTGTCGTTCTGGAAGCAGCCCAACCCGGTTGGGGGGCGTCCGGGCGCAATGGCGGGTTTTGCTGTCTGGGGGGCGCGCGGCTGGATACGGGCCAGATCACTCGACGTTTTGGGCAAGATGCCGCAAAGGAGTGGGACCGCTTCACACATGACGCGATTGCGCGGGTGCAAGACAATCTGGCGCGCTACAGGATCGACGCACAGACCACCGAACCGGGCGAATTGACGCTGGCCGCCAGTCCACGCGCATGGGCGAAAATGCGCGCAGAGACACTTGGCGAAGGGGCGGCGCTGCTGGATCGCAATGCCTTGCGCGCGAATGGTCTGAGCACGGCCACCTATCTGGGCGGAACCTATAACCCTGCGGGTTTCGGGCTGCATCCCTATGCCTATGCCACCGGACTGGCGCGTGCGGCGCAGATGGCAGGCGTGCGGTTGCATGGTGACAGCCGCGTCACCCGGATCACGTCGCAGGCGGGCGGCTGGCGGCTGGACACCGCAACGGGGTCGGTTGTTGCCAAGCAGGTGCTGATCGCCAGCAATGGCTATAGCAGCGAGCATCTTGTCCCGTGGCTGGCGCGGCGCATTTTGCCGGCCATCTCCAATGTCATGGTCACGCGCCCGTTGACACCACAAGAACTGGAGGCGCAGGGCTGGACCCGGCATCTGATGGCCTATGACAACCGGTTTTTGCTGCATTACTTCCGCCTCTTGCCTGACAACCGCCTGATGTATGGCGCACGTGGGGGCCTGTCGTTTGAGCCCGCTTCCGTCGCGCGTTTTGCCCAGAGGGCGCGCGCGGAGTTTGACTTGACCTTTCCCCATTTCAAACAGGCCGAAACAGAATTTGCGTGGAATGGTCTGGTCTGCATGACAGCCACGCGGGCGCCGTTCATTGGCCCTGTTCCCGCACAGAACGGGCTTTGGCTTGCGCTTGGCTGGCATGGCAATGGTGTTGCCGCTGCCTCGGAAGGGGGGCGACGTGTTGCAAGGGCGATAATGGGCAGCCCGCAAGCCGCCCCTGCCCTTGCGCGCCGCCCCCTGCCGCGCTTTGTGGCCCCGCGCAAATGGGCACTTGCGACAGGAATGGCCTTTGCGGGCCTGATTGACGGCCCGATGAAGGTGCAGGCCTGACAGGGTCAGGCCGCGACCTGCAACATGCCCTCGCGCCGAAGATGGTCATGGGTCTGATCCAGCGTCCTGCGTGCCCGAGTGATCAGCGCATCAATATCATCGGGTGTAATCACCAGCGGCGGCGCGATGATCAGACGGTCGCCCACATGGCGCATGACCAGATTATTGCCAAAGGAATATTCGCGCGCGACAACGCCGACAGTCCCCGGCTCAGAAGCAAAGCGCGCGCGGCTGGTCTTGTCCGGGGTCAATGCAAGGCTGGCCATCATGCCGCGAGATACGGCCTCGCCGACCAGAGGATGATCGGCCAGTGACGCCCATGCATTCGCCAGATAAGGGGCTGTCTCAACACGCACGCGCTCGATTATGCCCTCCTCATCCATGATGCGCAGGTTCTCCAGCGCCACAGCCGCCGCGACAGGGTGGCCGGAATAGGTATAGCCGTGATTGAACTCGTCTTGCGCAATTGTATGGGCCACCTCGTCACAGACGATCGAGCCACCAATGGGCTGGTAGCCCGAACTCAGCCCCTTGGCGATGGTCATGATATGCGGGCGGATGCCATAGCTTTGCGATCCGAACCAATGACCCAGACGGCCAAAGCCGGTGATGACCTCATCTGCGATCAAGAGGATGCCGTATTTATCAACGATGCGCTGGATTTCGGGCCAATAGCTTTCAGGCGGGATGATGACCCCCCCTGCGCCCTGAACAGGCTCGGCGATAAAGGCGGCGACATTCTCCGCGCCCAGTTCAAGGATCTTGTCTTCCAACTGGCGCGCGCGCGCCAGACCGAACGCCTCTGGCGTCATATCGCCCCCCTCGCCGTACCAATAGGGCTGGTCGATATGCACGATGCCGGGAATGGGCAACCCGCCTTGCGCATGCATTGCCGCCATACCGCCCAACGAGCCCCCGCCCATAGTCGAGCCGTGATAGCCGTTGCGGCGCGCAATGATCGTGCGGCGCGCAGGCTGGCCCTTCAGCGCCCAGTATTGCCGCACCATCCGGATATTGGTGTCATTTGCCTCTGACCCGGACCCGGCAAAGAATACATGGTTCAGATCACCGGGCGCGAGCTCTGCCAATCGGGCCGCAAGCGTCAGCGCCGGAACATGGCTGGTCTGGAAGAATGTGTTGTAATAGGGCAGTTCCCGCATCTGGCGCGCCGCCGCCTCGGCCAGTTCCTCGCGGCCATAGCCGATATTGACACACCACAGCCCGGCCATACCGTCAATCAGCTCTGCCCCGTCACTATCGGTCAGCCGCACGCCACTGGCGCGCGTGATGATACGCGCGCCTTTCGCCCCAAGGGCGGCATTTGCCGTGAACGGATGCATATGATGTGCCGCGTCCAGTGCCTGTAGCTCTGCCGTGGGTGCTATATTGGTTAATGTCATGGAATAATCCCTTCCGCGCAGCATTTGCGCACAGGATACCCCGCATCTTTGGCGCGTCAAGCAATTTGATCAAATTATGCGGGTGGTCCGTAAACGCCCGCTTCCAGCCCTGCCTGTATATTGGCAACGCCCTGGGCGATATCGGCCGCAATCGCAGCCGACAATGCCGCCGGATCGCCCGATTCTATTGCGGCAAGAGCGCGTTTGTGGTTATCGGGCTGGTGCAATTCTGCCCCATGCGAAGCGCCCGCACGCGCGCCCTCAAGACCAAGACAGACAACCCGAAGCGACGGGCCAAAGCGCAACCATAACGACGCGGCAACGGCTTCAAGGACATGCGAGCCGGCACAGGCATATAGCGTGAAGTGAAACCCGTGATTCTCGCGCAGATATGCCGGTGTGTCGCTGCGTGCAATCGCACCGTCCAGCCGGGAATCGATCGCGTGCAACTGTGCCACGATGTCGTCAGTACATGCAGGCAGCGCCTGTTGCGCCAGTCGCACCTCAACCGCTTCGCGCATATAGCCCAGATCCGCCAATGCGCGCATATCCAGTCGTGGCACACAGACCCGGCGATTGCCCAGCAATTGCAGCGCGCCCTCTGCGATCAACCGGCGGATTGCCTCTCGCACAGGCGTCATCCCCAGCCCAAGCCGCTGCACCAATCCTTCAATGGTGACCGCAGCCCCCGGCGCAAGTTCACCGAACAACACCATGTCTCGCAATGAGAGATAGGCAATCTGATGTGCAGGCAGCCGGTCGGTCATGACTTTTCTTCCATCAAAATTTCAAAACACGCATTTGCGCATTTTCTTGCTTCAAATACTCAAAAAAACGCCGGGCGTCAGCCCGACGTTTGCAACTGTTATCATCACGCAGACCATGTTCAGAAGAACGCCTGCAATCCGGTCTGCGCGCGACCAAGGATCAGTGCGTGAATATCATGCGTGCCTTCATAGGTGTTGACCGTCTCAAGGTTCATCATGTGGCGGATCACCTGATACTCTTCCGAAATGCCATTGCCGCCATGCATATCGCGGGCCATGCGCGCAATATCCAGCGCCTTGCCGCAATTGTTGCGCTTGATCAGGCTGATCATTTCCGGCGCGGCCTGTGCGTCATCCATCAGCCGGCCCACTTGCAACGCGGCTTGTAGGCCCAGCGTGATTTCGGTTTGCATATCGGCCAGTTTCTTCTGGAAAAGCTGAGTCTGTGCGAGTGGTTTGTCAAACTGCTTGCGGTCCAGCCCGTATTGACGCGCGGCATGCCAGCAGAATTCAGCCGCCCCCATAACCCCCCATGCAATGCCATAGCGTGCACGATTCAGGCACCCGAACGGGCCTTTCAGCCCTGCGACATTGGGCAAAAGCGCATCTTCGCCCACCTCGACCCCGTCCATCACGATTTCGCCCGTGGTCGAAGCGCGCAGGGAAAGTTTCCCCTCGATCATCGGCGCAGACAACCCTTTCATGCCCTTTTCCAGCACAAAGCCACGGATCTTGCCGTCATGCGCGTCGGATTTCGCCCAGATGACAAAAACATCTGCAAAAGGACTGTTTGATATCCACATCTTTGCGCCTGTCAGCCTGTAGCCGGTCGCGGTCTTTTCCGCGCGCGTCTTCATGCCTGCCGGGTCAGAGCCTGCGTCAGGTTCAGTCAACCCGAAACAGCCAATCAGCGCCCCCGAGGCCAGCCCGGGCAGATATTTCTTTCGTTGCGCCTCAGAGCCGTAGGCATAGATCGGATAGATCACCAGTGAAGATTGCACCGACATCATCGAGCGATAGCCTGAATCCACGCGCTCGATCTCGCGGGCGATCAGGCCATAGGTCACATAGGACGCGCCAAGCCCGCCATATTCCTCGGGCAAGGTGGCGCCAAGCAATCCCGCCTCGCCCATCAGGCGGAACAATTCCGGGTCCGACGTCTCATTGCGATAGGCCGCAATGACGCGCGGTTGCAGGACTGTTTGCGCGAATGTCTGGGCCGCATCGCGCAGCATACGTTCATCCTCGGTCAACTGGCTTTCCAGCCGCAAGGCATCTTCCCAGATAAATTTGCCCAGATCGGGCGCATCCTTGGCCTTGAGCGCTGGTTTGTCGAGCGGCATGGCAACCTCCTTGCATCGCGTATCGGTTGGGAACAGGATATATCGGACCTGTCGACCATAAGAAAGGTTAAGACGCATGAATTCGCTCTTGCGCAATGATGCTTGCGATGGGGCGCCACGATTGCAATAACGGCGCATGGCCAAAGCTCTTCCCCAATTCACCTGCACTGCCTGCGGCGCAACCCATCGCAAATGGGCCGGCCGCTGCGAGGCGTGTGGCGCATGGAACAGCATTATCGAGGAGAAACCCGTCTCGGCAGGTCCGGGCACACGCCTTGGCAAGGGGCGCAGCATCGCGCTCAGCACACTTGCCGAATCCGAGGCGCCGCCCCCGCGCAGCGCGTCAAACATGGCCGAACTCGACCGCGTGCTTGGGGGCGGGCTGGTGGCGGCATCTGCCATTCTTGTGGGGGGCGATCCGGGTATCGGCAAATCGACGCTGCTGCTGCAAGCGGTCGCGGCTTTTGCCAATTCCGGCCTGAACTGCATGTATATCTCGGGCGAGGAAGCCGCAGCACAGGTCAGGCTGCGCGCAGCCCGTTTGGGATTGTCGCAAGCCAAGGTGCAACTGGGCGCAGAAACCAGCCTGCGCGACATTCTCTCGACGCTTGATGCCGAGCGCCCTGATCTGGTGGTGATCGATTCGATCCAGACCATGTGGCTGGACACTGTCGATTCGGCGCCGGGTTCCGTCAGCCAGGTGCGCGCCGCGGCGCATGAGTTGGTCAGTTTCGCCAAGCGGCGTGGCGTGTCGGTGGTGCTGGTGGGGCATGTCACCAAAGAAGGCCAGATCGCAGGCCCGCGCGTGGT
>SLAT01000325.1 GCA_007126715.1 Roseinatronobacter sp. | reverse complement strand
CTTTGCCCTTGTACTTCTTTTAGGCCTTGGCCTTGCTGGCTTCGCAGCCATGCAAACCCACAGCTATATAAGCGCCATGCAAACCGAACTGGCTCAGGCCCGCGCGAATGCCAATAATGTCGAGATGGTGGATGTTCTCGTCACACTGAAAGACCTGCGCTATGGTCAGAACGTAAGCCGTGCCGACATTGCCCTGGCCCCCTTCCCTGCCTATGCAGTGCCAGAAGGCGCGCTGACAAGCATGGATGACATGTTCCCAGCCGGAATTAATGAACGGACCGTTTTGCGCACGATGGATCGGCTTGAAATGGTCTTGCCTACCAAACTGACCGATCCGGGCAAGGCGGCAAGTATCACCTCGCATCTCAGCCCCGGCAAACGCGCCTTTACAATCGCGGTCAACCAGACCAGCGGCGTGGCGGGCTTTCTGCGTCCGGGCGATCATGTCGATATCTTCTGGACCGGGCGCACCAGCAATTCGGGTGAAATAACACAGTTGATCGACACGCAAGTGCGCATCATCGCGGTGAACCAGAGTGCGGATATGGATCGCCGGGCCGCAACAACCGACGCACGCACTGTCACGGTCGAGGCTACGGCAGAACAGGCCGCCGCATTGGCGCAAGCCCAGAATTCGGGGCGTTTGTCGCTTGCCCTTGTCGGCGCTGATGATCGGACAGCCACCGGTTCAATCGAGATGACACAAGACCGGCTTCTGGGCATCGTACGCGAAGAACGGCGCGTCGAGACAGAGAGGAAATGTCACATCCGCACACGTCGCGGCAATGAAATGGTCATGATCGAAATCCCTTGCACAAACTGACCGGAAAATTGGTCGAGCGTGTCTGATTTTTGATGGCACGAGGGCTGCACACGCTATGGTTGCAGAACTTAACCCCAAGAAATCAACTAGATCGCGTAGCCAAGTCGTGATTTTTCCCCAGATATAGCAGTGTTGCCAAGCATTGTTGCGAAAAACACATCAATATCGGCGCCTAAGCACAAGATTATTGAAAAAAAAACGGCTTTAGCGCATAGTTTGGCAAATTCGGTAAAGCAACGATCACCCGACCTGTCCAAAATGCCCACAAGAGGCAGGACAATAGATGAAGAGCACTTTCAAAAGGCAGGCAACATGAAAATAATTCAAGTAGCGGCGGCAGTGCTGTTAACGGCAACATTAGGCGCAAGTTTTGCGCCACAGGCCCAAGCACAGTCCGACACGTTCCGTGTAGCCAATGGCGCAGCTGCATCGACTTTGCGCGTTTCGATGAACCGGGCGGTTGTTGTCGAAACAGACAACCCTTTCGCTGAACTATCTATCGCCAATCCGGGCATTGCCGACATCTCTACACTGTCGGACAGGTCGATCTATGTCCTGGGCAAGACCCCCGGCCGCACGACCCTGACAATCCTCGGCCCCGATGGTGGCCTCGTGTCGAATATCGAGGTTCAGGTCACGCCGGACATTGCGGAATTCCGCGAGAGATTGCGCCAGATTCTTCCCAATGAGAAGATCGAGGTCCGCACCGCGAATGACGGCATCGTTCTGTCTGGCACCGTATCCACAATCGCAAGACTGGACGCGGCAATCGAACTGGCGCAGCGCTATGCACCGGACCGTATTTCCAACCTGATGAGCGTTGGCGGCACGCAGCAGGTCATGCTGAAAGTCAGATTCGCAGAAATGCAGCGTGGTATCGGCAAAAGCCTGGGGTCGACCCTGTCGGTCAATGCAGGTTCCAGCAACAGCTTCTCAACAGGTAATCCCCTTAATTTGGCCGGTGCCGCAGATAACGCAGGAACGCTCGGCTTCCGGTTGGGCGGTGGCAGGCTGACCACGCAGGTCTTGCTTGAAGCATTGGAAACCCAAGGGCTGTCGCGCACTCTGGCGGAACCGAACCTGACCGCCCTATCGGGTCAGGAAGCATCATTTCTGGCGGGTGGGGAATATCCGGTTCCCGTTCGCAACGATGGCGAAGTCACCATTGAATATCGCCCCTTCGGTGTAGAATTGGCGTTTACCCCGCGGGTTCTGGATGACAATGTCATCAACTTGCGTCTGGACGCTTCTGTTAGCTCGATTGACACCAGCGTATCTGGGGCAACATTGCCAGATGGCTCTGTCGCCTTCCGTCGCCGTGAAACCCAGACCACGGTTGAATTGCGCGATGGTGAAAGTTTCGCCATTGCCGGTTTGCTGGAAGATGACTTCCGCGCCAGCGCGCGCAGCGTGCCCTGGCTGTCGGAATTGCCGATCCTCGGCGCTCTGTTCCGCAGCGCAAGCTACCAGCGCGACCAGACCGAGTTGGTTATCGTCATCACGGCGCATCTCGTCTCGCCCACGCGCGGGGATGCCCTGATGTTGCCGACAGACCGGGTACGCCCCCCGACGGAGCGCGATCTGTTCCTCAGCGGTCGGCTCGCCGCGCCAGGTTCGGGCGCTTTGGGTGAAATTGCCCGCCAGGATTTCGGCGGCTCTTATGGCTATGTTCTGGACTGATCGCCTCAGCCCGAACACTCAAAAAAGGAGCCGGTTATGGCAATTAACAGACGTTTTTTCCTGATAGGAACTGCCAGCCTTGGCCTGACAGCTTGCAGTGATCCCAAACATCCATTTAACCGCGAGGCGGGTTCCAGCATAGATGAGGGCGGCTTTGGCAATCCGACCATGCACAATACTATGCTGCAATCCGGCCAGATCAGCCTCGCAGAGGTGATGACACGCCGGTTCCACGCAGAAGTGCCTTCGATGGTGAATTTTGCCTTCGATAGCGCACATCTGGATGAGGAAGCGCGTTCAATTCTAAGGATGCAGGCGCATTGGATGCGTCAATTCCCGGAATTGCGCTTCACGATCTATGGCCACACGGATGCGGTTGGAACTGCGGCCTATAATGTCCGGCTAGGCCAACGCCGCGCAAATGCAGTGATGCGGTATCTGGTCTCCCAGAATGTCCCGCGCAGCAGCATCATCGCGGTCGTATCGCGCGGCGAAACGCAACCGCTGATCGCAAGCGAAGGCTACGAGCCGGCAAACCGGCGGACAGTGACAGAGATTTCGGGACTGGTTCGCCGTCACACGCGGATGGACGGTCAATATGCCCGAATAATTTACCGTCAATATGTCTCCAGTGCGACCGAGCAGCACGTCCCGGAGTAATCTGCCCCGCGAATACCAGTGATATCTGGCTTAAAAAACCCTGCGCCCTGATGTGCAGGGTTTTTTTTGTGAAATAACACGCAAGCGTTCGTGCCAGCTGCGCGTGCATATTTAAAGGCTGTTGATGCCTTTTCCGATCTCAAACAAGGCATATCGTCGAATAAATAGAGCAATTTGGCCCAAATCTTGCCAGATTTATAAACAATCATCCGAAGATACACAGGCGCCATCCTGCGGCAAACCAGCTTTGCAAGAATCGTCGGGTGGCACATCGTTGAATGTTTTTTCTTGGGGAATCCGACATGTCCAGCACTGGTGAAGTTGAGCTACAGACGATCTGTGCTTGCACAATCGCCCGCGATATCCACGAGTTCGACCTTTTGATCGAAGATATGGATGTGATTTTTCAAGAGAGTTGGGGCAACCTGACATTTCGCGAAGCGCGGGCATTCCTCGACACGGCAGAAGCCGAAAATCTGGAGTTTCTGGCAATTGCCCTCGATGACAATGACGAGAAAAATCTTGCGCTGATCCGCTCGGTCATTGAGAAAGCAGCGTCGCTCGGCATCCGCATGGTCCTGATAGCAGAGGCTTTGTCGCCAATTCTTTTGCACCAGCTTCTTCGTGCCGGGGCGCATGATTTCGTCCCCTACCCGCTTCCCGAAGGGGCGCTGCAAGACTCTGTCAAGAAACTTGAAAAAGCAGAAGAGCAGCCGCCAGCGGCAGCCCAGATCCAGACCCCAAGCGGCAAGAACGGCACGATTTTCGCTGTGCACGCACTGTCTGGGGGTGTCGGCGGGACCAATTTCGCTGTGAACCTGGCATGGGAGTTGAGCTGTCTGGCACAGGACACAAAGCAGACTGTTTGCATTCTGGATTTCGACTTTCAGTCCGGCGCGGTTTCAACCTATCTGGACATCGCGCGCACTGAAAAGGTCTATGAACTGCTCTCGCAGACGGCAAGTATGGACGAAGACGCGTTTTTTTCATCAATGCAGACATTCCGCGACAAGCTTCATGTTCTGACAGCCCCCTCTGACATGCTGCCGCTGGACCTGCTGACGCCAGATGAAATTGAACGTGTGATCGCGATGGCGCGGGATCAGTTCGATTTCGTAATCATCGACATGCCCCGGACGGTTGTTCACTGGACCGAAACAGTCCTGAACATGGCGGATCTGTATTTCGCGATGCTGGAACTTGACCTTCGCTCCGCACAAAATGCCCTGCGCATGATCCGTGCCATGAAGGCGGATGGCATTTCCATGGACAAATATCGCTTCATCCTCAGCCGCGCACCCAAATTCACGGACCTTTCCGGCAAGGCACGTGCAAAGCGCATGGGCGAAAGCCTTGGGATCAGCTTTGCCGTAAATCTACCTGATGGCGGCACACAGGTGCGCGATGCAAATGACCACGGTCTGCCATTGTCTGAATATGCCACCAAGAACCCGCTTTATAAAGAAATCTCTAAGTTTGCGCGCGCATTGTTCGAGGCTTCCGAGTCCGCTTCAATCGCCGCTGAATGAATAGGTAGACAATATGTTTGCACGTTATCGCAAGACGACCGGAACCCAGCCGATCAAATCGGTAGAAGCAGCGCCGGATCGCAACAAACCCGCCGCTGGCAGCGCCACGGCGGATCGCGCCGTGCAAGCAAAGTCGCAAGCCCCGACCGCATCAGCAGCCAGAGCCGCTGCGCGGGCAGCGCAACCCGACCGTGCAGAGCAGCGGAAACAGCGGCTGAACGCCATCAAGTCGGATATGCACAAGCGCCTGCTGGAGAACCTGAATCTGGCCGCGCTGGAAACGGCAAGCGAGGCAGAGCTTCGTTCCGAGATCGGTACGATTGTTGCCGAAACACTTGGCGAGATGGAGATAATCCTCAATAGCGAGGAACGGGCCACCCTTAATCGCGAACTCTATTACGAGGTCATGGGGCTGGGCCCATTAGAGCCTTTGCTCCAGGATGACAGCATCAACGACATTCTGGTGAATGGTCCCAAACAAATCTTCATCGAACGCGCGGGCAAGCTGGAATTGTCCGATGTCACATTCCGGGACGAACGCCACCTCTTGCGCATCATCGACAAGATCGTGTCCGCAGTCGGGCGCCGTGTTGACGAATCCAACCCTTATGTCGACGCGCGTCTTGCGGATGGGTCGCGATTCAACGCAATGGTCCCGCCAGTGGCTGTGGACGGGTCGCTTGTCTCGATCCGGAAATTCAAGAAAGAAAAGCTGTCGATTGATGATCTCGTGAAATTCGGGGCCTTCTCGCAAGAGATGGCACTCTATCTGGAAGCTGCGGTTTCCACACGGTTGAATGTCATCGTCTCTGGCGGGACAGGTTCGGGTAAAACGACAACACTAAATGCATTGTCCAGTTTTATCGGGAATGAAGAGCGGGTTCTGACAATCGAGGATACTGCGGAATTGCAACTTCAGCAGTTGCATGTCGGCCGTATGGAAAGCCGCCCGGCGAATATGGAAGGCCGGGGCGCCGTGACACAACGCGACTGTCTGCGCAACGCCCTGCGGATGCGGCCAGACCGCATTATCGTCGGCGAAACGCGGGGTGAGGAAGTTATCGACATGCTTCAGGCCATGAATACAGGCCATGATGGGTCGATGACCACGATCCACGCGAACTCTGCGCGCGACGGGATCAGCCGTCTGGAAAACATGGTGGCGATGGCGGGCCTCGACATGCCTTTGCGCGCCGTACGCAGCCAGATCGGGTCTGCGGTCAATCTGATCGTGCAGGTATCGCGTTTGCAAGATGGTTCTCGCCGAATGATGTCAATCACCGAGATCACCGGTATGGAAGGTGACATCATCACGATGCAAGAGATTTTCCGTTTCGAACGCACGGGCCTTGAACCCGACGGCACGATTCTGGGCCACTTTACCGGCACCGGCCTGCGCTCTGCATTCGCAGACCGGTTCAAGCGTTGGGGATATGACCTTCCTAGCAGCATCTACGACGAAGTTCTGGTGCGGAGATAACTCATGGAACTATCACTTAGCCCCTTTATCTACCTGTCGATTTTTGGCGCAGTTTTGCTGCTGATCCAAGGTCTCTACCTGATGGTCTTCGGCAAGAGTATCGAGCATAGCTCCAAGCTCAACCGGCGCCTTGACCTGATCGAGAAGGGCCGTGGCAAAAAAGATGTAATGGAGCAACTGCGCAAAGAGCGATCAACCCATTCCAGAAAATACTCGATCCCCATTTATGGCCTGATCGAAGAGCGGGCGCGCAAGGGCAATATCGCTTTCTCGCCCAATACCCTGATCATGCTTATGTTCGGTCTGAGCGGGTTCAGCTTTGTCATGCTGACACTCACAACCGATACCGAACTCTCGGCGAGGATCGGGCTGTCTATCCTTCTTGGGTTCGGCGGGGTTTTCTTCTGGATTTCCAGCAAGGCCAAGAAGCGTGTCAGTGCGATTGAAGAACAATTGCCAGAGGCCATTGACCTGATGGTGCGCAGCTTGCGTGTCGGGCATCCGTTCGTGGCCGCTTTGTCCATCGCCTCGGAAGAGGTTGCAGACCCGCTAGGCAGCGAACTGGGCCTTATTGCCGATGAAGTGTCATATGGACGCGACGCGGGAGAGGCTATCGCCGAATTAGGCGAGCGTGTTGATTTGCAGGATCTGCGTTTTCTTGCAGTCGCCGTATCGATCCAGTCGAAATCCGGCGGCAACCTTGCAGAAATCCTGGACGGCTTGTCCAAGGTTGTGCGCGCGCGGTTCAAACTGTTCCGCCGCGTCCGCGCTATCACCGCCGAGGCAAAGTGGTCAGGCATGTTCCTGTCCGTCTTTCCGATCGCCGCGATGGTTATGATCCAGACGATCAAGCCCGATTATTATGACGTTGTTAAAGAAACACCCCTCTACATGCCGCTGGCGGTCGTGGTGTGCATCTTTCTACTCATTAATGTGCTGTACATGCGCAAAATGACCGACATCAAGGTCTAGGCCAGTGCAGCCCGAATTAATCTACGAAAGGCCTGTCGACAATGTTTGAGATGTTGAATACCCCGCTTGGACTGATCACCCTGTCGGCAATAGGTGGTGCCCTGTTACTGGTCGTGGGCCTTGGCGCCGTCATGAGCGGTGGGCGCCCCGATCCGATGCAGAAATTCGCCGAACAGGCCAAACCGAAGAAAGACGCATCAGCGCCAGAAGCGGCGAAATTGCGGCGCAAGGTTGGGCGCGAGTTCAAGTCACTCGAAAAATATGCCCGTTTCCTTGAGCCGGAGAATGCCTCGGAACTGTCAGACGCGCGCCAGAAGATGATCCGCGCTGGCTATCTGAGCAAGAACGCCGTGCGCGATTTCGCCGCCTTGCAGTTTATTCTGGCGATTACAGGTCTGATCGTGTCTTTCCTGTTGGTTTTCGTCATCGCACCAGAGAGCTTTGAGAGCCCGCTTATGCTGGGCATTGTCATGATCGCACCGATGGTTCTGGGATATTTTGGCCCAAGGCGCTGGCTGGAACAGCGGATCGAAGCCCGCAAGACCGAGATCGTTTCCGGCTTTCCCGATGCGCTGGACATGATGCTGATCTGTGTCGAAGCGGGCCAGTCACTTGACCAGTCCATCCGCCGTGTCGCCAAGGAAATCGGCTTTGCCTATCCGGCGCTGAGCGAGGAATTAAGCGCAGTTGGCGAACAGGTCAAAGCCGGGCGCGAGCGCAGCGAAGTCTTGCGTGACATGGCAAAGCGTTGCGATGTCAGCGACATCACCTCTTTTGTCACGGTCATGGTGCAAGCAGCGACCTACGGGACATCCATCACCGATGCACTTCGGGTCTTTGCGTCAGAGATGCGTGACAAACGGATCATGCGCGCCGAAGAGAAAGCAAATACCTTGCCGACCAAGATGACTCTGGGCACAATGGCGTTTACTGTTCCACCACTTCTTATCATCCTGATAGGGCCGTCGGTGGTCGGGATCATGAACGATCTGAATGGTGGAAGCGTTTTGACTGGGATGTAAATTTGCGACTTATTGGCCTCTTTCTGGGACTATGTCTTTTTGCCGGCTGCTCAGGTGCAGTGCAGGACAGTCCCGAGAGAATGATCTCGGGCTCCGGTCCCGATCAACTGGGTCCTGCGGCCGGCCGCGCCGATGTGATAGAGGCGGTTGACGGGCTGATCGTTGGACACAGGGCAATGGCCGCCGGAGAATACGAAATTGCCTTGCGGGCCTATCATCGCGCGGCCGGCTCTCAGGGGGCGACGGTAGATGTGCTCTCTGCAATCGGCTCTGCCAATCTGCGGCTTGGGCGTTTGCAACAGGCCGAACAGGACTTGCGCAGGGCATTGGAATTGGACGAAACATTTGTCCCGGCGCATAACAATCTGGGTGTAACATTGGCCGAACAGGGCAAATGGGGCGAAGCCAGTCTACATTTTCGCAACGCCTTTGCATTTGATTCGGGCCGATCTACTGAAATTCGCGATAATTTACGTTTAGCCATCGAAAACTCTCAGCAAACAGGGTATGATGCCGACGAGGCATTTCAGCTTTTGCTGATGCGGCGGGGCAGCGGCAGGTATCTATTGTTGTCCACGCCACTATGATGAGCAGTGAGGACGCAAAAATGCGCCACCCTATGATATATGCGCTGCTGGCAGGCAGTGCGCTGTCACTTGCCGGATGCGAAGACAGCAAGAAATCCAGCGTTGATCGCGCAATCGACAGTGTGACCGCAATAGACCAACAGAATATGGCGGATCTGATGCTTGCCGCCGGCGACCCCGATGAAGCAGTTGCCTATTTCGCCGCTCAGTCAGAGGCGGACCCAGAGAATATTCGCAATTTACGCGGACTTGCCAGATCACTTGTGCGCGCAGGCCGTACGGCGGAAGCGGTTCCAGTCTGGCAAAAAGCGATCGCCCACCCCGAAGCCACGAATGATGACCGCGTCATGCTCGCTGACACCTATATCCGCTCCAATGACTGGGAACGCGCCGAGCAGACACTGAATGCCATACCGCCCACGCATGAAACATTTGACAGGTATCGGCTGGAGGCCATGATTGCAGATGCCAACCAGCAATGGTCGCGGGCGGATCATTTTTATGAAACCGCCGCCGGTCTGACCACGCGCCCTTCTGGCGTTTTCAATAACTGGGGGTTCTCCAAACTGACCCGCGGCGAACCGCGCGACGCCGAAAGACTGTTCACGCAAGCACTTCAGCATGACCCGGACCTGTTCACCGCCAAAAACAATCTGGCGCTCGCACGCGCGGGGCAAGGAAATTACAACCTGCCGGTCGTGCGCATGACCCAGCAAGAACGGGCTATGCTTCTGTATACGATGGCAATTGCCGCGATCCGCAAGGGTGATGAAACCATTGGTCGGACATTGCTGCAAGAAGCCATAGACACACATCCCCAGCATTATGACGAGGCCGTGCG